>JAAZPN010000092.1 GCA_012797215.1 Chloroflexota bacterium
CCGATGAAGACCAGATTGCGGACGCCTTGCCCGCCGCCAAAGTAATATTCCGCCAGCGCGCCCGCGTTGGCTTTTTGTTCAATCACGACTGGAAGGTTGAAGCGCAGCGAAAGCTGGGAGCGCACAGGTTCCTGTTTCCAGAGCGGAAAGTCCACTGCAGAACCGAGAATGCCGGTCTCGGCGTCCAGATTGCCGGAAATCGCGGCGGAAACCCGGTCCGGCACAGGCAGATGCTGTGCCTGGGTCAGCGTGAGCAAGCGGTCGGCTTGCACCATGATGAGTTCCAGAACCGCTGAAAAGCTGACTTGCGCAGGGACCGGCGCGGATAAACGCTCGTAAATAATTCCGGTGGGACTGCCGTAAACTACCAGCAGACGCTCCCCGTCCAGATTGATGCCGAGGATGTTGGAAGAACCGTTGAGGAAAGCTTCTTTGCGCAGCATGTATGCTGATTATACCCGCATGAGCGATAAAAGAAACATCCCCCGAGGTTTTCTCAGGGGATGCCGTTTTTGAAACAAAGCGTTTAGCTTTTCCCGCGCATACGTGGGTCGAGCACATCGCGCATGGCATCGCCAACCAGGTTCCAGCCCATAACGAACAGGGTCAGGGTCACGCCTGGGTAAACCACAATGTACCAGTACTTATCCAGGCTGGTAATCCAGTTGCGGGCGAAGCTGAGCACCTGCCCCCAGTCGGCGTAGCCGACTTCCGTGCCAATGCCGAGGAAAGACAGCGCGGCAAACCCGAGCACCACATCGCCGATGCCGAGCGAAGCCAGCACCAGGGTGGGGAAAATGGCATTGGGGAGGATGTGTTTGAAGAGGATGCGGCCGTTTTTCAGGCCGGAAGCCTTGGCTGCCAGAACATAATCGCGCTCTTTGATGGAGAGGATATCCGAGCGGATAATGCGGGCGTAGCCCATCCAACCAAAGGCAATCATCGCGATCAGGGGCGGGAGCAGACTTCTGCCCAGGATTGGCGTCAGCACAGCGGAAAAAATCAGCGCCATCATGATGTAAGGCAGGGTCATAAAGATATCAGTGATGCGCATGATGACGTTATCCACCGCGCCGCCGTAGTAAGCAGCGATGGAACCAAGGATAACACCAATCAGCACCGTGGCAACCACCACAATGAAGCCGGTTTTGAAGGCCGTGCGCGTTCCCCAGACGATGCCGTAGAAGATATCGTACTGGCCCTGGGCTGTGCCCAGCAGGTGTTCCCATTTTTCATTGCCCGTCACAGTTTTGTACCAGAAGGGAATTTCCGGTACGTTTCTCTTCCAGGGGGAGCCGGGGGCTTTGGGTTCGCCCACAAAGCCGTCGCGCGGCATTTTGTAAGGGTCATTCCCAACCGGCGGCGCGATGACCGGCGCGAAGATGGCGATGAGAATGAAAATGAAAATCAAAATCATCCCGATGATTGAGGCGGGGGTCTTTACCAATCCCTTAAGGATGCGGTAATTATCCGGTCCAACAGTGCGTTCCAGCCAGCCGATTTTCCGGGTGGAGTGCGTTTCGGCCAGGAGTCTGTTATCGCCAGTCGGAGAAATATTGTTTTCGGTCATGCGCTGCTCCTTAAGCCAATCGTACGCGCGGATCAATGAACGCGTAAACGATGTCCACGATTAAGTTGGAGAGAATGAGAATGGTGCCGCTGAAAATTGCCAGACCCAGAATTGTCACCACGTCCAGGTTGGCGGCCGCGTCCGCGGATGCCTTGCCGATGCCGGGGTAGTTGAAGACCGTCTCGGTGATGACCACGCCCCCCAGCAGGCCAACGATGCTGCCGCCAGCCATGGTAACCACAGGCAGCATCGCGTTCGGGCGCGCGTGCTTATTGATAACATCATTTTCCTTCAGCCCTTTGGCGCGCGCGGTCACCACATAATCCTGCCGCAGGGTTTCCAGCATCGAGGAGCGGGTGACGCGCACAAAGGTTGCCCAGTTGATGTAGCTGAGGGTGATGATGGGCATGATCATGTGCCGCATGGCATCCCAGAACACGTCAAAGCGCAGATTGAGAAGCGCGTCGATGGTCAGCAGGTGGGTGTACTGCTTTAGCTGGCCAGAGAAGATAAGTTTGCTGACCCAATCCGACATTTTGCCTGGCATGAACCAGCCCAGTTTGGCATACAAGAGCATCAGGATGAGCAGGCCGAACACAAAGGTCGGGAAGGAAGTGCCGATGATGGAGTACATGCGCGCGGCCTGGTCGATAAACTTGTTCTGGTTAACTGCGGCCTTTACGCCCAGCCAAACGCCAACGGAAAGCATCGGGTAGACAGTCCACAGCGCAAGGTCCACTGTGTTGGGGAAGCGTTCCTTGACCAGATCGACGACGGGCTGGGAGGCGGTGCGGGAGTAGCCAAAATCCCCATACAAGATGCCGCCCTGCCGGTCTCCGCTGCCGGGATCAATCACGCCGTTCAGCCAGCGCCAGTATTGCTCAAAGAAGGACTTGTCCAGTCCGTACTTGCGAATGAGACCTTC
>JAAZPN010000093.1 GCA_012797215.1 Chloroflexota bacterium
AGCGTGCAAAGCACCCACGAGGAAGGGGTCTTTACGGAAACCGACATGCGCCTGCTGAACACGCTTGCCGCCTACGTAGGCAGCGCGCTTCGAAACGCCACGCTCTACGAGGAAGCCCGCGGCGCGCGCGTGGAAGCTGACGCCGCCAATGAAGCCAAAAGCTCCTTCCTGGCAATGATGAGCCACGAAATCCGCACGCCGATGAACGCCATCATTGGCATGAGTGGATTGTTGAAAGACAGCCTCCTTACCCCAGACCAGGTTGAATTCGTCGAAACGATCTCATCCAGCGGCAATCAGCTGCTGGGTATCATCAACGATATCCTCGATTTTTCTAAGATTGAGGCCGGCCGGATGGACCTGGATGAACAGCCTTTCGACCTGCGGGAAAGAATCGAAAACGCCCTTGAAATCGTCCGGATAAAGGCCGTGGAAAAAGACCTTGAGCTCGCCTGCGAAATTCAAAACGAGGTGCCTTCGGCAATCATCGGAGACCCCAATCGCGTCAGCCAGGTGCTCATCAATCTGCTTTCCAACGCGATAAAGTTCACGGAAACTGGAGAGGTTTCCCTCCTGGTCAGCCGCGGTCAGGCTGCCAGGCCAGTCAATGGCAATGTGGAAATTCAGTTTTCAGTGCGCGATACCGGCATCGGCATTGCAGCAGACCAGGTTGAAAAGCTTTTCCAGCCCTTCACCCAAGCGGATATCACCATCGCGCGTAAGTACGGTGGCACTGGGCTGGGTCTGGCAATCAGCACGCGCCTGGTGCAGATGATGGGCGGGAAAATTTGGGTGGAAAGCCAGCCCGGAGAGGGCTCCACCTTCCACTTTACCATTTACGTCCCCACTGCGCCGGATTTGCGCGATTATCGCCAATTACGAACCGATAAACCGCAGCTGAAGGGCAAACGCGTACTCATTGTGGACGATAACCAGACCAACCGCCGGCTGCTCGCGCACCAGCTGCGCAATTGGGGTTTGCTTGTCCGCGACGCGGCTGAACCCCTGAGAGCCCTGGAATGGCTGCGGCAGGGCGACCCCTTTGACCTGGCGATGTTGGATATGAGCATGCCGGAGATGAACGGCCTGGAATTGGCTGGCCAAATCCGCGGGCTGGCAGGATGTGAAAAATTGCCTCTTATTCTTTGCTCATCGCTGGGGCGCCCAGAAAAAGACCTGCCTGCCGGGCTCTTCATAGCATATCTCACCAAACCTATCCGGCCATCCCAACTGCTGGACACACTCCTGGGCATCTTCAATGGTCACGGGCTAAAGGCGCGCTGGGAGGACGAGAAGCTGCCTGAACCTCCTCCAGAATTAAACCTGGGACGCTCGCACCCGCTGCGTATCTTGGTAGCGGAGGATAACCTGGTCAACCAAAAGCTGCTGACGCGCATGCTCGCCCAGATAGGATACAGCGCGGAAGTCGCGAATAACGGCCTGGAGGTGCTAAAGGCGGCTGAACAAAAGGTGTTTGATGTCATCCTGATGGACGTTCAGATGCCAGAGATGGACGGTTTGCAGGCCACCCGCCAGCTCCACGCGCAAAAACCAGCAGGCAAACGGCCGTACATCATCGCGGTCACAGCCAACGCCATGCACGACGACCGCCAAACCTGCCTGAACGCCGGCATGGATGACTACATCAGCAAGCCCATCCGAATGGAAGAACTGCGCAAAGCGCTCGCGCAAGCACCCACGCTGACAGGCTGAAAGGAGAGCTAATGGACGATTTAACTGCTGTGGACCTGAAAACCTTCGAGAACCTGCGGGAACAACTGGGGGCGGATTTCTTGCCTGGGATTGTCGACATCTTTTGCGAGGATGTTTTACTGCAGCTGCAGACCGCCGAGAGCGCCTTAGCAAGCGGCGACCAGAGCGGCTTCACGCGCGCGGTGCACAGCATCAAATCCACCAGCCTCAGTTTTGGCGCGCTGGACTTTGGCGCCGAAGCCCGGGAGTTGGAAGCCCTCGGCCGCGCGGGAGACCTGGAACAAGCAAAGGCGCGTTTCCCGCTGATGCTGCGAGCCTGCCCCAGCCTGCGCCAAAATCTTAAGGAGCTCTGCCGTGCCTGACGCGCCAAAGTCCCGCTTGCTGGTGGTTGATGACGACCGGGTGAACCGCCTGGTGATGCAGCGCTACCTCGAAACTGAAGGGCACCAGGTCTCACTGGCTGCCGATGGTGAGGAAGCGCTCGCGCTCCTCTCGCAGAAGTCCTTTGATATGCTGCTCTTGGATATCGAAATGCCTGTCATGAACGGCTTCCAGGTTTTGGAGAGGATGACCGCAGACCCGCTCCTGCGCGAAGTGCCTGTGGTGGTCGTTTCGGGTGTGGAAGAATTGGACAGCGTGGTGCGCTGCATCCAGATGGGAGCGGAAGACTACCTGACCAAGCCGGTAAACCGCGTGCTACTCAAGGCGCGCATCGATGCCAGCCTGGAGAAAAAACTGCTGCGAGACAGGCAAAGCGCATTGCTGAAGCGGCTGCAGCGCGAGATGGAAATTGCCCAGCATACTCAGATGAGCATACTGCCGGAGCGCCTGCCAGAACAGGCAGGATACACCTTTGGCGCGCTGATGAAACCCGCCCGATCCGTAGGCGGCGATTTCTATGATGCCATACCGATGGGGGAAGACCGCTGGGGCTTGGTGGTGGGGGATGTATCTGACAAAGGCTTGCCGGCCGCGCTGTTTATGACCCTGACTTACAGCCTGATACGCGTGGAAGCCACACAGAACAAAGACCCTGGCCAGGCGCTGCGCGATGTGAACAAGTATCTGCTCGAGATGAACAATCAGAGCATGTTTGTCACCGTCCTGTGCGGGCTGCTGGACTGCCGCGAACACAGCTTCCATTACGCCCGGGCTGGCCACCCCCTGCCCATCTGGATTTCACCAGAAGGCTTGCCGCTCGGGTTCGAGAAGCAGCCCAGCCAGGCTTTAGGCTTGTTCGAACACCCCAAAATTGATGAGGGCATCATCCATCTCCCCCCAAACAGTTTGCTGGTGATGTATTCGGACGGGCTCAGCGAAGCCGTGAACGATGAAGGCAGCCAGCTGGGCCACACCGGGTTGGAAGCCCGCCTGCGCGAGACATACCAACTCTCCCCAAACGCGGTGTGCCTGGACTTTTGGCAATTTGTGCAAAAGTACAGCGGGGGCTCTGAGCAGCAGGATGACTTTACCGTGCTGGCTTTTCATCGGGAGGGGTAGGTTTCAATTAATAATGTAACCTTCTCCGGCTTCAGGAATAAGCTCACCACTCAGCGTAAGCCATAATCTCGCACCCACTATAGTCTCAAATTTTGCGCTTATTTCCTCAGCACAGGCAGATAGATGCCGTAGCGCTGATGAGCAACCTTGAGATAAAGCCCGTTCCCTTGCAAATCCTGCTCTGAGTAGGCAATCGCAGCCAAGCCCGAAGGCGCGACATCGATAGATAAGAACGCTCCTTTATTAATGTTCGAATTCGGCTTGTCCACCACGCGGCAGTCCCAATATTGGAACGGGTCACCATCGCGTATATCACCACAATTACCGCCAGTTAGTCCATAGGCTATTGCAGGTCGGGCAACTTCGATATAATCAGGCGCGGTTTCGGTAGCCGAGTTCATGTAGGCGATAATCGGGTAACCTTGCGCGTCGACGTCCATCGAAATGGGGTCAAAATTTTCGGGGTAAAGATCCGCGGTTTGGTCAACTGTATAGCAATCAAATTGGGGACTGGTGCAATTACCGCCTGGCCCCACAAATTCCGCAAATCTAATTTCTTTCTGATTGCTGTCATAATAAGCGATCATGTGGCTGTCATTGATATTCTTTTGAGCGTGAACAGTAGAGAAACGACCCACATCACTCGTATTATCAACAATGTAACAACTCCAATCTTCATTTTCACACGCAGGACCCTCACCAGGACTTCCAAATGCCAGGCCGAGCGCGCCGATCTCAGCCTCATAATATGAAATGACTGGCCATCCAAGCATGCTGAAGTCGAGTGAGCACTGTGCTCCAAATTCCAGGCTGTAATAGCCCAAATCAACAAATTCACAATCCCAACTGCCATCGGGAATGCAATTCCCAGTGCCAGAGCCGTGATAGGATGCATATTTTAGCGCGCTTAAATCCGGAGTCGGAGGGTCATAATCATTAGAACTATTGTAGGCAATATGCGGCACGGCGTCTGAATCGAAAGCCAATGAGCTGTATCTGCCAATGTGCACATTTTCAATGCTGGCATCATCGACGTTATTAAATGTCCACTCACAAACAGCGTCATTGATGTGAAGGATGCACTGCGCGTACCTGAGGCGTTTTTTGGTAGCCTCGTAATAAGATATCCCGATCTTTGTGTGAGAGAGAACCGGTGGATCCAACGAAACAAAGGTCACGGCAATGGAACTGAACTGACCGCGGTTGTCTGTGCTATCTACCATCTCACAATACCAGGTGTTGCCGGGGCCGCAATTGCCGGTACCAGCCGGTACCTCGTGTGCCATTTTCAAGGCTGTGTTAACTTCGTCGTAATAACTGATATACGCCTTCCCCGAGCGTGGATGATGCGCAATCGATGCATACGCTCCGACGTGAGCATCCTCATACCAGTCCACATGCGCCAGTACCCAGGGCTCGTTGGCAATTTGGGATGTCTGGGGAGCGGCGTTGACGGAAACTGTGCCGAGTATCAATCCAAAAGCAATTAATATGGTCAGAAAACGCTTGATGTTCATAGTTTTCTCCTTTCCACCAAGTTCCCTGAATAATTCCTCCTGCTGTTCACACCTTGGCACCAGCCCTAAACAGAAAGCGTAAATGGAAAAGCCAAAATGTAAAAAACAGTCCTACCAGCTTCAATTAACTGAGCCGCTTGATTTAACATTCCTAAACCCCTAATATTCCCTGACTTTGTGTGGAAGGATTAATCAATTAACCATTCAAAGCTGTTCTTGCGCAAAAGGCAACCTTCGTTCTACAATTCATATAGTACAACTATTTTTCATAAAATGATACATAGTTTAAGAATCATTTGTTTTTTTGTTTTGTTATGGAACTGAAGGGTTTGAACTAAGGTTAATGCAATTTTCCCCACTCCTTTGTCATCCGAATCAGTGAATCACCAGCAAATCTGAAATATTCAGAGGTGACGATTATTGTTCCCGAGCAATTTCAGCATCTAAAATTCAAACCGAACTGGCATGTAACAGGCTGTCATGGTTAAAGCCATAAATGCGGAAAATAACTTTCAGATTTTCTTAAGCGCGCATCTTGAAAATTTCTCGGATTAGAAGAAGGAATGTCAGCTAATCAAGCCTTAAGTGAAGAAACACACACGAAAAAGCCATGACAATGTCATGGCTATCAATCCCCGGATTTTTTTAGTAGCAGAGCCTAACGAGAAATACAATATTTATAACTGTGTGGGCCCGGAAGGATTCGAACCTTCAACCAAGCGGTTATGAGCCGCCTGCTCTGCCACTGAGCTACGGGCCCCGTTGGAACGCTAATCTTACCACAAGCCTGCCCACCCAGACTTGCCCTCTCCACAAAATTCTAACCGCCTTGCATCTTTGCCCAGCTATCCACCAGCGATATCGCGCGGTTAAACACCAGGCTGCCCGGATGGCTGTCCTCTCTGTCCGCGGTAAAGAAGCCGCTGCGCACGAACTGCCAGGTTTCGCCAAGCGGAGCATCCGCAAGCGCGGGCTCCAGCTTTGCCTGACATACCTGCAGCGAAGCCTTATTAACATGGTCGAGGAAGCTCTCTCCCTCGGGCAGGTCCTCCGGGAACTTATCCTCGAATAACTGCTCGTACAGGCGCGCCTCCGCGTCCACCGCGTGTGCGGCGCTAACCCAATGGATGGTGCCCTTCACCTTGCGCCCATCGGCCGACATTCCACCGCGGGATTCGGGGTCATAAGTACAGTGCACCGCAATAATTTCTCCCTGCGAGTCTTTTTCCACGGAAGTAGCGGTGATGTAGTAGGCATTCATCAATCGGACTTCTTTACCAGGCGCTAAACGGAAGTATTTGGGCACAGGGTTTTCCATAAAGTCATCGCGTTCGATGTAAAGCTCACGGCTGAACGGAACCTGACGGCTGGTTTTGCACTCAGGATCCTGTGGGAAATCGGAAACCGTAAAATGCTCTGTGTGCCCTTCCGGGTAGTTATCCAGGATCACCTTGAGCGGCTGCAGCACGGCCATGCGCCGTTTGGACTGCGTGTTCAGCGCGTCGCGCACAAAATGCTCCAGCAGTTCCACATCCACAAAGCTGTCATTCTTGGCAACGCCGACCGCTTCTAAAAAGTTGCGAATCGCCTCAGGCGGATACCCACGCCGGCGCATGGCAGCCAGGGTGGGCATGCGCGGGTCAGTCCATCCGGAAACCAGTCCCTCCTCCACCAATCTGCGCAGCTTGCGCTTGCTCATCACCGTATGGGTCAGGTTCAAGCGCGCGAATTCAATCTGCTGCGGGTGGAAGAGACCGAGCTGGTCCAGGAACCAATCATAAAGCGGGCGGTGGTTTTCGTATTCC
>JAAZPN010000094.1 GCA_012797215.1 Chloroflexota bacterium
CGAAGGAGACACCATCACCCTGGACGTGGGACCGGACGGACTGGTTTTTCGGAATTCAAAAGCCTGACCAACACTTTCAGCGGCGCGCCGAAATCTCTCAAGGCGCGCCGCGACATTAACTTGAAACGCTCTTTTGCTTCTTAATCTGTTTCAATGCAAGTCTGGATAAATGAAGCGCCGGAGAAGTACTCCCGCTAAAAGCCGCCGTCCAGTCTCAAGGGGTTCACTCCACCGGAGCCGCGCAGCGGAATCCAAAACTGAGTTTATGCGCGTCCGGTTCATGGTCGCTGTTGTACGCGATCCGCAGCCGGCTCCAGGCGTAATCCCAGGATCCGCCTTTCACAACCTTATGGAATCCCAAATCCGGCGCGAATGGATCAATGCTGATGCGCAGGCCGTCCGCGTCCAAAACGTACCAGTCCTGCACCCACTCCCACACATTCCCGGCCATATCCATCACTCCATAAGGCGACGCGCCTTCGGGCAGGCTTCCGACCGCCAAAGTATCCCCCACGCAGTTCGAGCCTTTAACCTCGTCTTTCGCGTTGGCTTTCGCGCAACTTGGATCGCTGTCCCCCCAGGGATAGGCGCGCACATCCGCCCCCCTGGCAGCCTTCTCCCACTCAGCTTCGGTGGGAAGCCTTCCCCCAACCCAGGCGCAGTACGCCGCGGCTTCCGTCCAGGACACATTCGCCGCCGGGTAGTCCGCATATTCCGGGTTGTCGTAGTAAGACTCCCGGCTGGCGGAGTAGCGATAGGCGGGCTGGGGGCAAGCCCCCCCAGCCGCGCACAGCGCATACTGTCGGTTGCTGACCTCGTACTTATCAATGTAATACGTATCCAGGTTTATTCTGCGGCTGGGCAGCTCATCATCCGGGCAGTCAAAGCCGCCGTTGTGTTCGATGACGCACCCAAAAGTAAACTCCCCGGCCGGGATCAGGACCTCTACTGCACCATCTTTTCGCCGGACGCGTTCCTGCGCGCTAACGGTTGGGGTTTGCCGGCTTTCCGTCTTTGTGGGCGCTGCCAGGGCTGTGCTTGCAGGCAAACTCTCTGGCTGCGGGTTTGCGGCTGCTATTGTCTCACCCGCCAACCCGCGCGCGAGCGCCTCCATTCCCGCTTCACCCAGTCGATCCGCTGTTTCCGGGCTGGCATGCAGGCTATAAATCCCCCGCAAGGCGTAACTCTGCTGGGAGAAATCGGCTTGAAGTGGAGAAACCTCATCGATTGCCAACACCCGATAATCCGGTTGAATCCGGCTTATTGGCACAATCGCCCAAACCGAAGCCCCAAGCCGGTCTGAGAGGCTAATTTTCTCGTTAGGCGCCAAGCTGAGCATCTCGCTCAAGCTTTCGTCCTCAGCAGGTTCCCCCAGCAAACCTAACAAGGCGTTGTAGTCCTCAGCGTAGATAATCAGCTGCTGCAATTGCATCAGGCTGCCGCGGGCTCTTCCTTCCCAGGCCGCCCTCAAGTCCGCGCTGGCCGCCCCCTCGCGGAAGGACCAACTCGGCGCGACCAGGGCGTACTCCCACAGAATTTGCGCCAGGACTATCTGATCGGGCTCCCTGAAGGAGTCCAATCCGAGAGTCACGCTGCAGGGACCCTGCGTTTTTGCCCACTGGAGACCGGCCGGCAGCACAAAATTCTCGCGGACGCGCGCGGGGACTTCCGGGGCAATCCAGACGTCAATCTCGCAAGCGGGGTTTTCAAGGGTCGGGGTAATTTCAGGCGCGGCAGGCGCGGCACAGCCCATCAGCAGCAGCGCGCAGATGATGACAGAATTCAGCAGCGGTAAAAGTTTCATGCCAGGGGGCCCCAATGGGCTCGATTCTATCACGAAGCGTTCTAAAATAATCATCCGGCAGATGGCTCTGCCGGATGATTTTCCGTGATTACTTAGGTTATACGCTTCCGCGTCCGCGCTTTACTTGAACAAAAGCGGGATGTAGAAGTGGAGAACGTTGATGACATGCAGCGTCACCGGGACATTAATGGCTGAGGCGGGTGGATTCTTGACACGCAGGGTGGCCATGTAATCGCCTTCCGCAAGCCCAGTAGAGTCGTAGGTGATGGTGATATCAAGGGTGGAATCAGCCGGTACGGTGCCAGCGATTGGATCTTCAGCCAACCAAGGCACATCCCCGCCAGCTTCCAGGTTCAACTCAACGTCATCAACGAAGAAGTTGGCGCCATCAACCGTGACAGAGTCGAATTTGATCTCATGCGTATCCCCATCGGCAAAGTCCGAAACGTCAACAGTCACCAGGCGATACCCCAAGACGCCGCAGGCTGAGCCAAGACCATCTGTACGCCAGATTTCTGTGCCGTCAACCTTTAGGGCTAAGTAGTTGCTCGCGCCGGCGGCGCCGCAGACATATTGCTCCACGTAGAACGTCATCTCAGCGGTTCCAGGCAGTATCGTAACAACCTGTGATACATAACCCGAGTCACCCGTTGAAGATCCACCGAACCAAGACCATACATCGCCAGTACGTGGACCAGTTCCAGTCCCTGTACCGCAATCATCGATGGTGCAAAGCGGCGTTCCATAGTTCAGCGAGTATTGGTCCCACGGGCTGCTTGGGCTTGTATACAGCTCAAAGCTTGGGTCCTGCAGCAATTGATCAGCTAATATGCCGACAACCGGCAGTTCAATCAGCTCCACGTCCACAGAATTCGCGCCAGTGTTCACCAGTGTCAGCGTCTGCGTGGTAACGGTATCCGTCAGCTGCGTCTGCTCAAGTGCAGTCGGCAGAACGCTCAGGCAGGGCGCCAACAAGCGCAGGTCAAAGTCCATCGTCACGGTGGAGCCGCCAATAACCTCAACGTCCTCCGCGATGATGGACAGATAGTAGGTCGCGACCACCTGAATATCGTAGATGCCAGCCGGGACCGTGTAAGTATAGTAACCGCTGGCATTGGTCGTTGTTGTGTAAACAATCGAGCCGTCCTGCCAGAAGTTCACCGTCGCGCCTTCCAACGGAGCCGGGTTCACGTCGCAGGCTTCCAGGCCGCGTACGGTACCATTTACGGTGCCGTAAGTGCCGGGGGCGACCAGGTGCAGAACCACGGGCAGGTTGGGATAGACGAATGGCGTGTCGTGCATAATCTTGAGCTCGGCCAGGTAATCGCCGGGTTGAGACAGGCCAGCTGCGGTCGGGTCAAACGTGATCGTGACTTCCTGCGAACCGCCCGCTGGAATAGTGCCGCTGACCGGGTCTTCAGAGAGCCACGGAACGTCAGAGACGCCGCCGGTCGGGAAGGCCAGGCAGTCTACTTCTGCGCCAGTGGGGAATGCCCCAACCAGGGCGCTCGCGCCTGTGGTCGTATCAATTACGCGCAGCTCGCCAGAAGCAACATAAGCCGCCCAGTAAAGCACGCCGGACTCTTCCTCAAAATCCATGCCCTGAGCGTAGTTGGGAGCCACTCCAAGCGAGCCTACAGTCGTCACCGCCAGCGTGGCAGGGTCGACTTTCATAAGATTGGATGTGAGCAGGTCCACGATGTAGATCATGTCATCGACCGTATTGTATGCCAGGTCAATGCCGCAGCCCACGCCAGGCAGCGCGCCCAAAAGCGTGGTCGCGCCGGTGGCAATATCCACGGTGACCAGACTGGAAGCAGAACAGCTGGTTACCAAACCGTACAGAGTGCCGTCCGGGGTGCCAGTGACGCCAGAGAAAGTCTGACCAGATGGCGGGGTAGTTGGCCCAATCAGGGTGGCTGCCGCGGTAGCTGTGTTGATGGCGTACAGACCGTTGGTGTTGTATTCGACCGCGTAGAGCGTGCTGAAATCGCTGCCGACAAAATCACCGGCAAAGAAGTCAAAGCTGCCTACGGAGCCGATGATATTCCAGACGCCGGGAACATCCGTGTCGGGAATATTAACCAGGTTGTAGCCGGGGTAAATATCAACCGCGAAGGCGGGCGCGCCGGCCAGGATGCCGGGCAAGCCGGAACTGGCCTTGTCCTGCCCAACGCCCTTGGCGGCTTCCGGAGCACGACCCATCGAGATTGCGCGGGTGTCTTCGGGCAGCGCCTCTGTAAAGGCGGGGATAGAGAGCGGCGGAACAAATCCAGCGTCCTTCTCCACCAATTCAAACATCGCGGCGGAAGAGCCGGTGTTGGTGATGGTCAGGGTTTCGGAATATGGAGCGTCACCCATCATCATGATAGCTTCAAACGATGTGGGGTCAAACTCGAGGGCGCCGCTGCCGAGGTAGAAGTCTTGCTGGGTGATAGCATCTGCCAAAACGTTTACAGTTTCGGTCTGGCTGCCGTAAAGGTCTTTCTCAGCCGTGAAATCATGCGCTTCGAATGGATCATTCAGAGGCATGGCCGTGAACGGCTGGAACGCCCAGTACAGGCCTTCGCTTTCCGGGTCTTCAGGAATGAAGATGGTCTGGGTGGCCACTTCCGTGCTGTACACATCCGCGCCGACCAGCGGGCTGCCGTCTTCGTCGTTGTAGACATAGCCAGCCACCACGCCGCCGGGGATGAGGGTGCAGGGCGGAGCGATAATCACTGGTTCCGCAACAGTCACGGACACATCGTCGATATACCAGCCAGCATAATTCACCGAGCTGTCGCTCTTAAAGTAGAAGCGGAACTGGAAGTTGCTGACCGCGTATGACGTGTCAATTTGATAGGTTTTTCTTCCCCAGGAGAGTTGATCTCCAATCTTTCCTGAGATATCCTGCCAGGTAGCGCCGCCGTCCTTGCTTACTTCAACCGCGCCCCAGTCATAGGATATGCTCTCAGTATCCATCCAATGATAGAAGGAGATGGTCGGCGCGAGCCCGGCATACGCGCTCAGGTTAATCGCGGGAGAAGTAATCCAACCAGCTTCGCTGTTGCCATAATTGCCAGTCAGGTTAGTTGCCCACACATTGGGGGCGGAATACGGCGCGCCGGGGCCAGGCGAGGCAGATGGAGCTCCCCATGCCCAGCTGGTAGTGCCGCTAACGGTGAACCCACCATTGTCCCCATCAAATGTGCTGCCAAAAACTTGCGTGGGGGGCGGCACAGAGACGCCGACAATCCCAACATCATCGATATACCAGCCTTCATATTGAATTGAAGAGTCGGATTTGAAGTAGAAGCGGAACTGGAAATTCGAGACGTTATAGCTCGGATCCAGTAAGGCTGTTTGCCGGTTGTAAGAGGTATCAGAAACGCCGCCAACAGGCCCCCAAACGGTAGCCCAGGTGCTGCCGCCGTCCTTGGTCACATCCAGTCGAGCCCAGTCATAAGAAACGCTTTCGATATGCTTCCAATCCCACCATTGAATCGCGATGGAATCGCTGCCAAAGCCGCTCATGTCCAAAACCGGGGAAGCCATCCATCCCAGTTCGCTGGCGTTGTAGTTGCCTCCGGGGTTGGTGGCAATGCCCTTGGTGCCGCTGTGGCCTTCGCCGGGGCCGCTGGTGAAGTCTCCCCAGGCAAAAGAGGTGGTGCCGCCAGGGGTAAAGCCTTCGTTGCTGCTCTCAAATGAGTAGAAGTAATCGTAATCCGGCTTGTACCCGGGCGCGGCGCAGGCTTCAGCCTCCACGTCCAGCGCAATATCATGCGTGGTAAATGGGCCAGATGGCGTGACATCTCCTTCAATCAGTGTCACATAGCCAGGAGCCAGCGCGGTGGTTGTAAAGGTATGTACGGTATCCGCGACCAGTTCGATTTCATAGTATCCCGTGAAGGGATCCGAGTAAATGGTCTGGTCAAAACTGCCGGCTGTGATGTGAATCGAGGCATACAGCGGATAGCCGTGGTATCCCAGGCCCGCCACGCCTGCGTCGTAGACAATACCAGAAACCAGGGTGGTGCCCAGCGGGGCAAGGATAAAGTCCTGGGTGGTGGTCATGTCTTCTGTAACCACAACAGCAAGTTCGGTCACTGTATCATAGCCATATTTGCTGGCGGTCAGGGTATAAGTGCCATCCGGCAGCCCGGAACTGTAAGTGCCGTCCGCGGCGGTATAGATGTTCTTGGTATAACCCGCGCCGTTGTCCGCAAGGATCTTCGCGCCTTCAAGCGGCGTGGTGCCGTCGGTGGTCACGGTGCCTTGCAGCGTCCCCATCGAGCAAGTTCCGGCTGCCAAGTTGACTGCTGCCAGGGCGTCAATTTCGCCCCAGCCCGTCGCGTAGTTCGGGAAGTCTCCGGGGGTAGCGGAGGAACCGTCGTTATAGATAATAGGAACCGCGCTTTCCTCAATGATGTTTTCCGTGGTGGCGTAATCACCCACCAGGCAGGGCGCAACCTGCCAGATGAGCGCCACAAGGCCGGTAACATGCGGCGCGGACATCGAAGTGCCGGACCAACCGTCTTCGTAGGATGTGTCGCTGGTCGGCACGGAGGAACGGATGCTCACTCCAGGCGCCAATACCTGCGGTTTCATATAGATATAGCCGTCGGTCGGATTGACCGTATCCGGGTTGTCCGTGGGGCCCCAGTTGGAATGGGTCGCATACAGCCCGTTCTGTTCGCCGGAAGAGCCGACGCCAGTCACGTTGCCTGAACGGGCTGGGTTCCCAACGGTATTCAGTCCGGGAGGAGATGAATATCCGCAGTTGCTGGAGTTGCCGTTGGAGAAAATCGGGTAGACGCCCGCGGCAAGCCAGGCATTAATCGGGCCTGCATACCAGTTATCGTACGAAGTGCCGCAGTCGCCCCAGGAGTTATTAACCGCGTCGGGGCGCATATCCGGGTTAGGATTGGCGCCAGACACATCGGTTGGCGCGGCCATAAATTGTCCGCAAGCCAAGAGCGCAGCATCTGTACAGCTGGATGTGCTGCAGCCGCGGCAGGCCATCCACTCCGCCCCGGGGGCGATGCCAATCTGGTTCGCGCCGCCGTCATCTCCAACCATGGTGCCCATGGTGTGGGTGCCGTGGCCGTTGGCATCCGTTGGCGCAGTGTATTGGTTATAGGGATCGAACCAGTTGTAATTATGGTCAAATGAGCCGCCGTTGTTGCCCCTATATTGATTGACCAATGCCTGGTGCGAATAGCGCACGCCGGTGTCGATGTTTGCGACAACCATCCCCGCGCCGTCAATCCCCATCGCCCAGACGTCGTCCGCATTAATATGCGTCAGGTTGGGTTCAACAGCTTTCACGCCGTTATCCACCACTGCTTCGCTTGTATCCGGTTCGTAAAGGATAAAGGTTTGACGGGGGGTAATGGCCTCAATTTCGGAGAAACCAAGCAGGCCGTTCAACACGCTTAAATTGGAGCTTTTGACCAGGATGGTGTTCTTAATCCAGTAGGATTGATAATCCACCTTGGAATTCTCCAGATAAGCTGCGACGCGAGCCTGGGAAGTCTTGGCTGCCTGTGAGAGGGTTTCGTAAACGTACCAACCTCTTTCGGACCAGCCCATCTTGTATGCCGCCGAGAGATCCGTCTTCGCGACGAATTCGACCCAGTAGCTGGCCGTGCCATTGACTTCCATCTCCGTCAACACTTCCGGCGCCACAGTAACAGAAGCCTGCGGCTCCGCGTTGTCCGCCCTGACTGTGTTAGTGCCGAGCATGCTGAAGAGCATGCCAAGCGCCAGGAACAGGGCTAACACTCTGTAAGTTGACTTTTTGTGCATTTCTTGCTCCTTCCAGGTTTGAAAAAAAAGCGTAAAACGACGGGAAACATTTACAAAATTGGTAAGCAAAAAGACTAAGGATTATTGTTTGATAGCACCTCCAATTAAGCGAAAGTGAACCAGAATATGAAAGAGGTTAGGAACTTATGTGATTGGGAAGTTCGCTAAGGGCTGAGCTTCCCTTACAAACAACTGCAAGATTGTGAAAAAAAGAATATTCATTATGGATTTTATCACTCCCTTACAGGTGGGCAAGGGCAACTTTCATTTTTGACTGATAATTTCAAATTTTTCACAACCAAGGTAACATTTTTGGTGTCCGGTCATGGCTTCGCGCCCTCAGGAAAAAAAACCGCGCTCCCGCAGAGAAATTCTACGGGAGCGCATATTACGACTTACAGGTGAAGTTTACTTAAACAGCATTGGAATATAGTGTTGGAACATGACTGGTGGGTAAGCCAGCGGGAAGAATTCAACGCCCTGGTAAGGCGGCGTATCCACGGCCGCGCGCCCGCCAAACACCCACAAGCCCGGCAGGCCATCCGCCATGCTGGCAGTATCAATCGGCACAAACACACCGCCGTGGTTGCGGCGCGCGTGCTGCAGGTCCGGGAAGCTGGTGTCGTAGCTGTTAGTGAGCGTATTATAAGTCCACGCGTCCGCGGACTCGCTTGGCCACTGCCCGCCGCCCGCGAAGACAATCTTTCCAGCCACGCTGGGGATATCAAAGCCGCTGTCGAAGCCGTAGGCCTGGCCTTCATCGTACACATCAGGCAGGTCCGCTACCGCCGCATCGTTCCAGGTGCCAGCGCCTTCAGGCGCAGCCATCACTTCAGCGCGGTTTTGCGCGTTCAGGCTCGCGCCGTCAAATACTGTGCCGCCAAAGGCGTAAATTTTACCGTCCACTTCCGCGGCATACAAATAACTGCGCGCCAGGCTCAGATTGCCCAACTGCGTAAAGCTATTCGTGACCGGGTCAAAGCGGTCGGTGCGAGCGGTCTCATATGGTGGCGTAGTCGCGTTAAAGCCGCCAAAAATGTAGACCTTGTTGTTGTACACCACCTGCGCGCCGGGGGTGAAACCAGTCCAGGCTGTTGGCAGGGTAGCCACCGAAGTGGCGGTGTTGGTGAGCGGGTTGTAACACTGCACATTGAGGATGGTAGACCCCGCGCTGTTGCGTCCGCCAAAGGTACACAACACATCGGCTGACCCGTTATTCACCAGGTTTACGGTGTAGTTTGAAATCGGCACTGGCATGTTCGCGCCAGTATCCGCGCACGCGCCGGTAACGGGGTTATAGCTGTAGATATCGCCAATGGTGCTGGTATCGGAACGGCCGCCCAGGGCATAGATTAAACCAGTGGCGGGGTAGTATTCCACGTCGTAACGGGTCCAATCAAAACAAGGAGCAGTCCCGTCCACCCACTCGCCTTGGTATGTCAGGGTGAAGTCCTGCGTGGTGGTAGCGCCATCGGAGATAATCACGCTGGGAACTGTCTGAGACTGGTAGCCGTACTTGCTGGCGGTCACGGAGTACGTTCCCACCGGAACGCTCATGGAGTACGAGCCATCCGCGGCGGTCGTCGCGGAAGTTACAGCGGTAACCGTCGCGCCGCTAATGGCAGCCCCGTAGCTGTCATAGACATGCCCTTGCAGGGTGCCGTATTCCACGGTGCCGCAGGTGAGCGTGCCGGCCGCCAACACGTCAAGGTAGCCGTAGCCGTAGGTGTAGTTGCCCTGGCCGTCAGGTGGAGCGCCGCAAGCGCCCGCGTTAATCGGCGCGCCGGCGCTGTTTTGCAGCAATTGGAAGGTCTGGTCAATTTGCCCAACAAGCGCGCTGTTGCACGACCAGAGCAGCGCCACGGCACCCGCGCTGTGCGGGGCCGCCATAGATGTGCCGCTGTAGCCGCAGTTCCAGGCATTAGTGGGAACCGACGAACAAATATTGGTACCCGGAGCGGATATGTTGGGTTTGGTATAAGGCTCATGCCCATAGACCGAAGGGCCGCGGCCTGATGAAGAGTTAATGTTGCCGTCGCTCTGATGGTTTGCCGTCGCGAAGGATTCCTGATAATCACTGGGGGAGCCAATCGCGCCGCAGGTAGAGCCGGGATTGCCGGAGGAGAATACCGGGAAGATACCCGCAGCCCGCCAGGCTTGCACCTTGCTGAGGTACCAGGCGTCCCCACCGCCTCCGCCCCAGGAGTTGTTCACAATGTTCGGGCGGTTGGCCGGGCTGCCGCCGGGGGCAAGAATCCAGTCCGCGCAGGCGTTCAGAGACGCGTCAGAACAGCTGTTCGTCTCACAGCCTTTGCAGGCAATCCACTTCGCGTCTGGCGCCATGCCCACCTGGTAGGTCAGGGTCGGGTCGTCATCGCCAACCATGGTGCCCATGGTGTGGGTGCCGTGCCCGTTGTTATCGCAGGCCGAGCCGCCGCATTGGTTGGACGGGTCAGCCCAACAAGACGCGTCCGACGGAGAAGCGCACTTGAAAGCCTGATCCAACGCTGGGTGGTTCCACTGCACGCCGGTGTCGATATTGGCCACGAGGATGCCAGCACCCTGAACGCCAAAAGTGGACCAGAAGGCCGGAGCGTTGGTATCGGTTAAGCCCCAATCCAGCGCGTCAATGCTGAAATCAAAGAGGTTGCGCGTCAGAACGGGGATTGGCTCTATTGTGGCTGTGCGCGGGTAGCGCACGTGGCTGACCGCGTCCAGAGCGGCAATCTGGCTGAGCACACTCGTGTCGCTGCCAGTCACGGCGATTTCATTTCCCGCGAAAAACGACTGGTATTTTACGCCGCTCTTTTCCAGAATAGCGATTACCGGCGCTTGCGTGCGGGCGGCGGTTTCTCTCAAAGTATCGTACACGAACCAGCCGCGCGCGTCCCAATCAGTCATCTCATACGCCGCGCTCAGGTCCGCATGCTCGGCCATTTCGATGACATAATCCGCGCTGCCCTTAGCGGAAAGCGCGTCCAGAACGGCAGTTTCAACTTTCTCTAATCCTTGTTCGGATGATGCGGCAGCTGTGCTTGTGGACTGAACCAAGCCAAAAACCAGACCCATCATCAATAGGATAGGCAGGAATACTCTTAATGTATGCTTATTCATCTTTCTCCTTCACAGAAAATTAAACAGCAACAAAACATGGACACAAGCAATGCACATTATTCGGGAATTCGACCTCCCTTTCAGACGACGGCGTCAAATCAGAGAGAATACGGCCAAAAGATTAAAGGACACTATTAGTTTTGAATGTGGATTCCAGCGCGGAAGGCTTGGAAAGTTGGGAGTCTAAGTGCTTCTATTATAGCATTTGAAAGCCTGCTTGTGCATTTATTTTTCCAGCTCTTTAAGTAAAATAGCGTCGGGTTTTTTCGGTCTCTCCGCGGATAAATGAAGGTAGAAAATTATCTC
>JAAZPN010000095.1 GCA_012797215.1 Chloroflexota bacterium
CGCCGGAGTTGATGCCCAGGATGAAAGGGTCCGCCAGTGGGTTACGGAACATAGTTTGCATCTGCAAGCCAGCCACCGAGAGCGCGGCGCCAGCAAGCGCCGCCGTTAGCGCCTTAGTCAGCCGAAAATTGAGGATGATGGTCGTCCAGCTTGCCCTGAGAGTGGGTTTGCCTAGCAAAATCCCGAAAACTTCTTTAAGCGGGATAGATACTGACCCAAGACTCAGGCTGACCACAAACGCCGCGACCAGAATAAGCGCGAATAAGCCCAAAGCCCAGCTTCGTGTGGAGGGCTTGCGGACTGTGGGCATTATTCCTGGTCGCGCTTCCATGGTGGCCTCAGTTTAATTGTTGGTAGTAATAAAGCGCGTGCTCAGGGAGCAGGTCCGGGTAAAAGATGCGGATCAGGTCCTCCAGAATGATATCGGGGTTGGCAACACCGCTTTCAAAGTAATCTGAGCCGCCGTTTTCAGTCACACGGGCGTTGTAGTTATACACGCTGCCCTGCTCGAACGCTTTGAATTCAACATAGCGGGCATCCATCGCCAGCAGACTTTCCAAATCGGACGCAAAACCAACATTTAACCAAAAATCTGCGTCCTTGGCGGCGTCAAAGACGGCCTCAAAAGCCAGCGGCGCGGCGCCGTATCCCGGCTGAGCCTCAAAGATATAGCGCGCGCCGGCATCCTTAAGCAGCAGCGCCGCATAACTTTCACCGCCGGGGACGTACCAGGTCCCCTGATAATCGGTGTTGGTAAAGACGCTGACTTTACTTGCCAAGTTCTCCGTTAGGGCTTTAGCCGCTTCGTAGCGCTGCGCAAGTGCGTCAAAATCCTGCACAGCCTGCTCTTCAAGGTCAAAAAACGCGGCAATGAAGATGCCCCATTCCGCCCGCCCCAGTGGGCTCTGTTCCAGGTAGTCCGCGTTGATAACCACGGGCAGGCCGGCTTCCAGCAGCTTCGGGTGCGCGTCCAACTCCGGGGAACCGCTGGCGCTGGTCATAATCAGGTCCGGCTGAAGTTCCAGCGCTTTTTCTACATTCACGCTGCCGCCCCCCGCGCCGCCGCCAACCAGCGCGATAGCGCCCGAGGCTGCTTTTTCGCGCACTACCGGGTTAAAGGCATAGGTTGCGTCATCCACCGCTACAAGCGCATCCAGCTTTCCAAGCTTTTCCAAGAACGGAAAATACGTGGTGGACATGGCCACAAAACTGCGTACAGGCGTTTCGATCACCTGCGCGCTGCCTGCTTCCTTGGGCGCGGCGGAACCACGCGGAATAAGAAAGTAGACTAGCGCTTCAGTCGCGCCTGCCCAGGGCTGCGTAACCGTTAGTTTCTTATATCCTTCGCCATATTCAAGCGTGAAATGCTGCGCGTAACGGACCGGGTAGGCTCGCAGGACAGGCGCGGTATCGGAGTTTGAAGGGCCTGGCTGCGCGGCGCAAGCTGAGAGGACAAGTACCAGTAATAAAAGCATTAGTCGGGTTGTTTTTTTCAACACTGCCTCCAAAAAAATAACCCAACTCGAATTAGGGTTGGGTTATTGTTGGTGTTGAAATAACATACCCACCTTCTAAATCCGAGAAGGTCGCAACAGGACATATTTTGAGGCAGGCTTCCTGGCTTATCTTGCGATTTACAGTTGCGGTACAGCGCTGGACTTGCACCAGCTTCCACCTTTACACCCTGGCTTCCGGGCATCGGGTTACCTCAAATTGGATTGTGAATGTGCCAGTTAAAAATACCATGACGCGCGGGAACTGTCAAAGTGAATCCACGGCTGTACGAGCATTTTTGCCTCCGACCTCTGCGTTTTTTAAGCAACCAAAACAGTTTCCTGAATCTTATTTCGAATTGAAACCTCGCTATCAGAATGCGTAGAATGATTATTGTCCTGGTCTCCCACCCAAGGCATATTCCATTGTAAAATTGGCGTGTGAAAAAACGTTTTCTCAAATCTTTGCCAGAATGGGAGTTGGCGCGCTTTCAATCCCTGCAAAAGGGGAATGACTGCACGCTCCACGCCATCTCAGCCGCGCTCGAACTCCTGACCGGGCTGCGCCTGCCTCCGTACCAATTGGTCGCGGAAGTGAACCGCTTGTGGTGGCGCGGAAACCTCTCCCGCGTCCTGCCCAACTGGGCCGCCCCCCCGCCAATGCAAGCCAGCATCGTGAACTACCTGGCGCGCACGCGCGGCTTGCCCGTCCGCGCCCGCCTGCTGCACACCGCCCCCGAAATCTTGCGCAACCTGCCAGATGACGAAAACCTGGTCGCGCTCGTCACCATCTACTGGCGGCGCGGACGCGCGCCTGCAATCTACCGCGGAGCCACCGCCCGGAACCATAACCAAAGCAAATCCACAGCCGGGCATACCATGCTCTTTGCCGCTTACGACCCCGAGCACACCAACCACGGCGTTCTGCAAACGCCCTGGGGCTTTATCAACTCGTGGGCCCACGCCAATACCGAGCTTTTCTGGATGGAAGATGAACCCTTCCGCCGGGCTTGGAGCGCGCCGCTCCCTGTGATTGGCCGGAATGCCACCGTTCTCATCTCGCGCGAAGCTCAGGATGAACTGAGCGCATGAAGCCATTCTCCCTTCTGTTTAAACTGAGCAAACGCTACGTCTGGTCCATCGCGCTGACCGCGCTCACTATGCTTGGGCTGGTGGCGGCACAGCTAATCATCCCCTGGCTCATCCGCACGCTCATCAGCACGCTCACATCCTCCGCCCTGGCTGAAAGCAGCCTGGATACCATCACCCGCCTGAGCGCCGTCGCGCTGTTGGTCTTCATCGCGCGCGGCTTTATGCAGTTCGTGCGCTCCTTCCAGGCCCACATTGCCGGCTGGGGCGTCGTCGCAGACTCGCGCAAGCTGGTCTACCAGCAGCTCCAGCGCCTTTCACTGCGGTATTACGAGGACAAACAAACCGGGCAACTCATGTCGCGCGTCATCAACGATACCGAGCTCTTTGAGCGCATGATAGCGCACGCCCTGCCGGATGTGTTCGTCAATATCGTGACCCTGATCGGGGTCACAGCCATCCTGTTCAGCCTGAGCTGGCAGCTGACCCTTCTTACCCTGATTCCCATCCCGCTTATCGCGCTCACCTTGATAATCTACGCGAAGCTTGTCCGCCCAGCCTTTCGTTACCGCCAAAGCGAACTTGGGGAATTAAACGCGGTGCTAAACGACAGCATTTCAGGCGTGCGGGAGATTAAAGCCTTCGCGCATGAAGAAATCGACATGGTCAAAGTTGGCGCGCGCATCGAAAACTACCTGCGCTCGAACCTGAAAGCTCTGAAAATCATGGCGATTTTCACGCCCGTTCTGGATTTTGCCGCGGGCATCGGGCAGTTGATTGTCATTTTCTTTGGCAGCCGCCTGGCGCTCAGGGGCGTCCTGCAAATCGCGGATTTGGTCGCCTTTTTCCTTTATCTGGACAGCTTTTATCAGCCTGTGCGCAACCTGAATAACGCCTGGGAAGCCGTGCAGGAATCCATGGCCGGCTTTGAACGCGTAGCCGAAATTCTGAACGAGACCCCCGACATCACCGAGCCTGAAAAGCCGACACCCCTGCCGGAACCCGTGCGCGGCGCGCTGCGCTTTGAAAACGTCAGCTTCCACTACATCCCCCAGGAAACCATCCTCAACAACGTCTCACTGGATATCCCTGCCGGTTCCACCCTGGCGTTGGTCGGTCCCACCGGCGTGGGGAAATCCACCTTTGCCAGCCTCATCCCGCGCTTCTACGATGTGTGCGGCGGCAAGATTACCCTGGACGGCATCGATATTCGCAGCCTGGACACCAAGGAATTGCGCAGCCAAATCAGCATGGTACTCCAGGATGTGGTCCTGTTCCACGGCAGCATCCGCGAGAATATCCTATTTGGCAACCCGCTGGCCAGCGAGGATGAAATGCTCACCGCCGCCAAAATCGCCAACGTGCAGGAATTTATTCCGGCCATGCCGGACGGCTACGACACCATGATTGGCGAGCGCGGGGTCAAACTTTCCGGCGGGCAGAAACAGCGCATCGCGATTGCCCGGGCGCTGCTCAAGAACAGCCCCATCCTCATTTTGGACGAGGCCACCTCCTCGGTGGATGCCGAAACCGAGATGCTCATCCAGGAAGCCCTGGAGCGCTTGATTCACGGCCGCACCACCATCATCATCGCCCACCGGCTCTCCACCGTCCGCTCCGCCGACCAAATCGCCGTGCTGGAAGGCAGCGCCATCACCGAGCTGGGCACGCACGCGCAGCTGATTGCCCGGGAAGGGCATTACCACCGCCTCTACAGCATCCAGCAGCGTCTGAACTGAACCCCGCGCTTTTTGGGCGCGGGCCAGCTTACCTGTAAGCTTATCAATCAACCGGGAAAATCGTGTGCGGGTTTTGCTCCAACACAAGCGGGCTGACCTTGCCCGCGCTCAGCTCGCGCAACTGCGCCTCAAATTGCCCGAGCTGCTCATCGCGAAAGCGCAGCACCAGGGTCACATCCTCCAAAAACTGGCTCTCGAGCGTCTCCCCCCCGCAGGCGGCCGCCAGACGCAGCGCTTGCTCATAGAGCGGGTAAGGCAGCTGCAGCCCAATCGTGGTCGTCGGCACTTTAACAGCCCGCCGCACGCGCTTGAGGACCTCGCGCACCGCGTCCCCATAAGCCTTGACCAGGCCGCCGGTGCCCAACAGCGTGCCGCCGAAATAACGTGTCACCACCACCGCCGCGTCCCCCAGCCCGCTGCCCTGCAGCACAGCCAGCGCCGGCCTGCCCGCGGTGCCAGAAGGCTCGCCGTCATCCGAGCAGTGCGTGATGACGCTGTTGCCGTGCCCGATGACGAAAGCCGGCACGTGGTGCGTCGCGTCTGGAAACCGCTGCCGGATGCTTTTTTGGAAGGCGCGCGCTTCCTCCACGCTGAAAGCCGGGCTCAGGCTGGCGATGAAGCGCGAATTCACCACCAGGATTTCAGTTTCCGCCGGAGCGGCCGGGATGTAGTAAGGAGTGCTGTTCATTCTTTGGTTTCCGTGCCTCAATGATAAGCGAGAACGAGAAACTTTGCCCAGACCGTTTACTGCGGCTACTTTCATGCTTTGATTGGGAAAGTGAAATGCGTTAAAATAAAATAAGTGTGGAGGGAGAATGATGCTCTCTTTATGCTGGTTGCGCCGA
>JAAZPN010000096.1 GCA_012797215.1 Chloroflexota bacterium
CCTCCACAACTGTGAGGTTGAGGCTGTTCAGACTGGAAAGACCCAGATATGGATAATTGTAATAACCATTGGCGATAAGGGAAGGCACCACGCGGCGCACGATATTGGAAGAAACCGCGAAGCCGATGCCAGTGTTGGCGGCTTCTCCGCTCAGGGTCTGCCCAGAGGTTTGGATGGCGCGGTTCACGCCGATAACTTCGCCTTTCAGGTTAAGCAGCGGGCCGCCGGAGTTACCGGGATTAATGGACGCATCCGTCTGGATTAGGTCGCCGGCGGAAAAGAACACCCCGCTGGCTGTTTGCCGCAGTGAGTCCAAGACCCGGCCGCGCGCGGAAACAATCCCAAGGGTCATCGTGCCGCTCAATCCGTAAGGGTTGCCAATCGCGACCACTACCTGCCCAACCAGGGCGGTATCCGAATCTCCCAACACGAGGGGAGTCAGTTCAGCCTCATCCACATTAACTATCACCACCGCGAGGTCAGAATCCAGATCAGTACCGATAATTTCACCGTACACTTTGAGGCCAGAAGGAAAATCGACTTCCACGTTATCCGCGTTTTCTACCACGTGATAGTTGGTTACGATGTGACCCTGTTTATCGATAACAAACCCGGAACCAAGCGCGGAATCGTTTATCGAGCTGACCCGGATGGATACTACCCCCGGGTTCACCTGCTGGTACAGTCCTTCAAGGGTTCCCTCCAGGTTGGCAAATTCAGGTGAGATAATTGTCGCTCCACCCGCGGCCGGAAGCTGCGTGGTTTGTTCCTGAGCTTGCTGCTCAGTCGGAACGGCTGTCTGGAACTGCTGAAGCTGCGTCACCGCATCCCTGGCAATGTTGGTCAAGGCGCAAGCGGAGGTAATCACAAATACAGCCATCAAAAGTAGAATGATCTTCAGTTTATTTTTTATCATTTTTTCCCTGCGATTCTGGTTTTCAATTAAAACCAATTTGATTGTAGCGATTTCCATCCAGCCGCGTCAAGCGTCAGCATTCTATTTTTAACGAATTCACAGCAAGAGCGAGCGCCTGAGGTAATAGAAAGCCGGCAGAATGCTTCTGCCGCCAAATTTGATTAACCTGAGTTTAGCTTAGCCCAAGAATCCTGCCCGACTCAAAATCAATGTCGATATCATAGTAAGCAGGTCGGGTGGGCAAGCCGGGCATGGTGCTCATCGTCCCTAGCAGCGGGTAGAGGAAGCCTGCCCCAACTGACGCACTGATATCCCGGATGGGGATGCGGAAGCCTTTGGGCACGCCCTTTAGCGCCGGGTCATGGCTAAGGGAGAGGTGGGTCTTGGCCATACAGATGGGCAGCTCGTCGTATCCCAGGCGGGTATACTCGCGCACGCGCGCCTCCGCTTGCTCGCTGTAATCTACGCCGTCCGCGCCGTAAACTTCACGCGCGATGGTCTCAATTTTTTCTTTAATGGAAGCTTCCAATGGGTAAAGGAAATCAAATTTCGAAGGCAGGTTGGCGGCTTTCATCACGGCTTTGCCAAGTTCCACGGCGCCCGCTCCGCCCCGAGAATAATGGTCGCAAACCACCGCGTCCACCACGCCCTCTTCTTTCACGGCAATCTGGCGCACCAGCTCCAGCTCGGCGTCGGTATCCGTGGGGAAGCGGTTGATGGCAACCACCACCGGGATACCAAATTTGGCGGCGATGCGGCAGTGCGCCAGAAGGTTATCCGCACCGGCGCGCACCAAATCCAGGTTCTCATTGGTATATTCCGCGGCTAATGGCGCGCCAGCAGTCACTTTTGGGCCGCCGCCGTGCATCTTGAGCGCGCGCACGGTTGCCACCAGCACCACCGCGTTGGGGATATTGCCTGAGTAGCGGCACTTGATATCAAAGAACTTTTCCATCCCCATGTCCGCGCCGAAGCCGGACTCGGTCACAACGTAATCCGCCAGCTTCAGGGCGACCATATCCGCGATGATGGAGCTGTTGCCGTGCGCGATGTTGGCGAAAGGTCCGGCATGCACCAACACGGGCGTGCCTTCCAACGTCTGCATCAGGTTGGGCTTGATGGTGTCTTTCATCAACACAGTCAGCGCGCCAGCCACGCCCAGGTCGTCCGCGGTGATGGGCTCCTGGCTGCGGCTTTGCCCAATGACAATCCGGCCAATGCGCGCGCGCATATCCGCCAGGCTGGTGGAAAGCGCAAGAATCGCCATCAGTTCGCTCGCGACTGTTATATAGTAGTTCGTGTGGATTTCGAAGCCCTTCTCTTCCGGCCCCTGCCCAACAGTAATCCCGCGCAGCATGCGGTCGTTCACGTCCACGCCGCGCCGCCAGGTGACTGTGGCAGGGTCAATATCCAGCCGCGCAAAGCGCGACCGCTCTTCCGGGCTTAGTTTTTCGGGGTCTCTCTCGGTAATCCCCAGCTTCTGCAGGCGGGCTTGCATCCCAACCGAGAAGCGGCGTGCGCCGCGCTTGTCCGCCGGGCACAGGCGGTCAAAGAGCGCCCGGTCGCTTTGGCTGGACTCGTGAAACATGCGCGTGTCAATCGCGGCCGCGAGCAGGTTGTTGGCCGCTGTGATGGCATGGATATCGCCAGTCAGGTGCAGGTTAAAGTCTTCCATCGGGATAACCTGGGAATATCCGCCGCCGGCAGCCCCACCCTTGATGCCAAAGGTCGGGCCCTGCGAAGGTTGGCGGATGCAGGTGAACACGCGCTGACCCAGGTGCGCGCCTAAGGCCTGGCTCAGGCCGACGGTCGTGGTGGTTTTGCCCTCACCCAAAGGTGTCGGGGTGATAGCGGTGACATCGATGTATTTTCCATCCGGAACGTTCTTCAGCCGTTCCAGCACATCCAGTTTTATTTTTGCCTTGTAATCTCCATAAAGCTCGATTTCGCCCGGCAGCAATCCAGCTTCTTCCGCTACCTGTGCAATCGGTTTGAGCACAGCCGCCTGCGCGATATCAATATCCGCGGGAACGGGCTGAAGCAGCGTTAATGCCGTAGGGGTAAATCGGCGCAATCCAGGTTTCTGTTTAAAAGATGTCACTTTGCTCCTTAGTTTACTGCCCGATAATTGCCGAAATCGGCAGCGTGGCAGATGTAATTACTGTCAGGGTTTCAGGGTCGCCCAGAAATGCCACCGGTACTGCTACACGCAGCGAGCCATTGGGCGGGACGCGGTCGGTCAGGATTTGCCCACCGCCCACGATTCTTCCTTGCTGATTTTGAATGAGAACCGATACCAAAACGGTCGATATCCCCGCGTTCAGGTTGTTCAGCACGTTCACGCGCACCAGCGCGCTTTCCCCTTCGATCTCCAACAGAGCCTGAGAGGTAGAAAGCGGATTATAAGCCAACGCGTACTCCCCAAACTCCCCCGGCACAATCAGCAGGTCGACCTTACTCGGCGCGACAGTTCCTGGCAAGCGCAGCACGCCCGGCGAGAAGTTGAGCGTTTCTCCCGGCAGGATCAGATTAATAAAGTCCTTCGCTACCAGGCAGACCCTGCCTTGCGCGTCGGACACAGTGAGGATATAGAAGCTGCCCGTGAGCACGCGGTCCGTGATATTTGTCAGCACAGCCCCACCGGCCAGCTGCCCTTCGGCGGTGGTCACAAAGCTCCAGTCTTCCACCTTAATGTTATTCCACCATTTTCCGCTCTCCAAGGAGGCGGAATAGGCGGAGAGCCAGGGGTAAATCTCCACGCGAGCGGGCGCTTCCGTCACAGTGGCAGGCACGCTCACTCCGATTGTGTCCTTGGGTGGGACGAATTCCATGTATCCGCTGCCCCCGCCTACAATCTCCCCCTTCGCGTTGTAAGCGACCGCGTTGATGGATACTTCCGTGTAGGTCATGTCGTTGGCGTTGCTCAACCAACCGGTCAGTTGGGCCGAACGCTGGTCCACGATAAAGGTAGGAGCGCTAATCGCGAAAGGCTGCGTCAATTTGGATTTTGGATCGGGAGCCCCGCCGGTAAAGCGCAGCTCCACCGAGGCGGCTTCAGCGCCCACCAGCAAGTCAAATTCGCGCACGAGAGCACTGGTCTGGCGCGGCAACAGCCAGGGGATAGCCCCGAATTCCTGCGCCAGGCGGCTGCCGTTGGCATCCAGAACAAGCACTTCGTACTGCACGTCCCGGAGCACGGCATCCTGAAGGGTATTTTGAAATTTTGAAACCACCACCAGGCGCTTATCCAGCTGCACATGCTGCAGCTCGCTGATTTGCACCGGATTAGGCGCTTCAAAGTTGATTGTCGCGGTCGGGTTGAAGGGAATGGGAGAAGGGGTCCAGGTAGGCTCGCCGGGCTGCGGTGTGGCAGGCATGGGGCTTGGGATTGGGGTAGGAACCTCCGCCGCTGATGTTCCGAGCAAGGATTTGAGAGGCGCGCAGGCGGTGATAAAGATAAGGATTATCAGTAATGTGGGGATGGCCCTGAGGTTGATGCGTATCATTTTCTCTCATTGATTCGCGCAAGTATAAATAAAGGCTCTATCAACGAACAATAATATCGTTCAGGTTCTAAGATTAATTTACGCAATTGAATCATTCCAGTTTTTCGTCTACGTGACAAGCAAATATCTGGAATTCCTTCCTTATAGGGCGGGTGGGGGTCGAACCCACACAGTGTCTCCACCGACGGATTTTAAGTCCGTTGCGTCTGCCTATTCCGCCACCGAGGACTTTTCCTCGTTGAAGATCCCAATAATGTCCTGTTTTTCAGTCTCCAAAGCAAAAAAATATTGATAGTCCGTTGCGTTTAAGTATACCCCATCTTTCTCGTTTCTTCCCCAAATGTTAAAGAATGTCCGGTTTCGGACAATTTTAACATAACTGTCCGCTTTTGACCTCTTGTATATTAGCACATATGTTCTATACTATCCTCAACGCGATATTCGCATCCACCAACCAAAGGAGACCGCTTGTTCATAGCACAAGACACACCGATCACCCCCACCGAAACTCGCCTTTACATCCTCTACTGCCAAACCTACCCCACCGACCTGACCAAATTCAAGGAATACCAGCGCCTCTCCACCCGCCTGCGCTTCGCCGAACATTTCAATCGCGAATACGCCAGCGCTAACTTCCTCATGCTCAAAGCGCTGCGCAAGATCATCCACAGCGCCGGCAAAACCTACCATGGCAAGCTCAACGACCTCGCCTGGTGCCTCAGCCTCGCCCAATCCACTCTCAACCAAGTCGAAAACAAGGAGACCAAGGACCGATTTTACCTTCCAGAAAGCATCCAAAAAGCAGGTCAAAGCCCGCATCGCGATTGACGGTCCCAGCGGTTCCGGCAAAACCTACACCGCCCTGGTCGCCGCCACCGCTCTGGCCAACAACGGCAAAATCGCCGTGATCGATACCGAACACGGCTCTGCCAGCCTCTATTCCGACCACTTCAGCTTTGACGTGCTGGAGCTCGCCAGCTTCAGCCCCGAAACCTACACCCACGCCATCCACGCAGCCGAACGCGCCGGCTACTCCGTCATCCTCATCGACAGCCTCTCCCACGCTTGGGAAGGCGAAGGCGGTGCGCTGGACCTCGCCGACGACGCCGCCCGCCGCCAGAAAACCCCCAATTCCTACACCGCCTGGAAGGAAGTCACCCCCATCCACCGCAAAATGGTCGATGCCATCCTCTCCTCTTCCGCCCACATCGTCGCCACCATGCGCTCCAAAATGGACTACGTCCAGGAAAAAGACTCCAACGGCAGAACCCTCATCCGCAAGATTGGTCTCGCGCCAGTCCAGCGTGCTGGCATGGAATACGAATTCACCCTCGTCGGCGATATGGACCTCGACCACACCATCGTCATCAGCAAGAGCCGCTGCCCTGCCCTCGCTGACGCCGTTCAGAACCGTCCTGATAGCGCCTTCTTCACCAAATTCCGCGATTGGCTTAACGACGGCGCCCCCACCCAAACCCCGAGCCAAACACAACCCACCACCACTGCCCCCACACCGAGCGCAGGGAATATCCTATCCCCAAGCGCCAGTCCGACCCCCCAAGAGTCTTCCACGCCTCCCAATCTCATCTTCGGACCGGACGCCACCCTCCAATTCGCCCCCGAAGATTCTTCTGCCCTCACCCTCGACGAAGCCAACGCCGTCACCAACTCCCGCGGTGTCCCCTACGGCACCATCGACTCCAACCTACTCAAATTCATGTCCGGCTCCCTCTACAAAGCGATGAAAGAACCCCTCAAAACCCCCGCTGAACTCGCCGAATACCAGCGCAAACTCACCGCCATCGAAACCATCCTCAACGCCCGCGCTGAATGACGCTCCCCAACCCCAGCCATCCCACCCCCA
>JAAZPN010000097.1 GCA_012797215.1 Chloroflexota bacterium
CAGGCTGCGCCACACTGGCTTACGCAAGGTCGCGCTGGGCTTGTCCGGCGGCGCGGATTCCAGCCTGGCGCTCTTGGTCTGCTGGCAAGCCTTCAGGCAGATGCATCTGGATGGGAAAGGCATTCTGGCGGTGAGCATGCCTGGACCAGGCTCCACCCAAGCCTCCCAGGAGCGGCTGCAGACGCTGGCTCGTCTATGCGGGGTGACTTTGCGCGAAATTCCAATCACAAGCGCTCTCGAAAGCCACCTGCGGGACATCGGGCACCCGCTGGATTTGTTTGACCTTACTTACGAAAACGCGCAAGCGCGCGAGCGCACACAGATTCTGCTGGACCTTGCCAATCAGCACAGCACGTTGATGGTCGGCACCGGCGACCTCTCGGAGATAACGCTGGGCTGGTGCACTTTTGCTGGCGACCAGACTTCCAATTATCACGTGAATGCCGGCCTCCCCAAAACGCTTGTTCTGCGCGTGCTTGCCTGGGCAGGGGGCGCTCTGTTGGGAGAGCAGGGCGCGGCTGCCGCTGCCAGCGTCTGCGCGGCCGCAATATCTCCGGAACTTCTGCCTGTATCGGCGGATGGAAGCAGCCCTCAAAATACTGAAGAGGTTCTGGGGCCGTACCTGTTGCATGATTTTTTCCTTTTTCACGCTCTCGCGAACAGACTTTCCCCGCGCGAGCTGTATCATTTGGCAGTTAGCGCGTTCGCGGGGCAGTACTCTCCGCAGGATATCTACACCTGGCTGCGGCTGTTTTACCACCGCTTCTTCGGCCAGCAATTCAAGCGTTCAGCTGGCCCGGAAGGACCGCGCGTGGGCGAGATCTCGCTTTCGCCGCGCTCTGGCTGGATGATGCCGGCTGATGCCAGCGGCGCGCTCTGGCTGCAGGAGCTTGAGGATTTGGAAAAAGAGCCAGGAGAAAACGGATGAGCAATCAATCCCCATTTTTGCTCGTTTTTGGCAGCTCCGCTGACCCTTTTCATAAAGGACACAGCGCCTTGGTCGTCTCCGCGGCGCGCGCGCTGACCAGGCGCGGCTGGCGGGTTGAGGAACTGATGCTTTTACCTGTCTATCGGCACCACAACACACTCGATGCAGTTAAAAGATCCCTGCCGCTTACCTTTGAACACCGCTTCGCGCTTTGCCAGCTGGCAGCGGGAGATATTGCCCGCGAGTTGGCGGGGATAGTTGAACGGGTTTCCGTAAGCAGGCTTGAGGAAGAAATCGCGCGCGGCAGCCATCGCCCCAACCTGAGCGCGGAAACCTTTGCCCGCCTGCGCGAACAATGCGACCCCGCGGTGCGGCTGGCATTCCTGCTCGGAACGGATAGCGTTACCGGCGAGGATCCCTCGCTTAACCACTGGTTCAATCTGGATGAGCTTCTGCGCCTGACCGCGCTGGTAATTTGCCCACGGGAGGGTTTTTCGCCAAACCTGAAGTTCATCGGAAGCCTGGAAGCTAGAGGCGCGCAAATTATCCTGCTTGACGAGGCGCGCGCCCCGGAGATTTCATCTTCCGAAATTCGCAGGGAGTTGGAGAACGGCGTTGAACCTGAGCGGCTGATTCAAAAGGGCTGGTTGACCCCGGCAAGCGCCGAATATATCCGCCAGAACCGCCTGGTCCCCATTTGGAAGGAATTGGATTCCTCCGGAAACACTCCGAAAACCCTGCTCCAGACGGCAGACGCGGACAGCCTGGAAGCCCGAATTGGAAAAATCCTTTCCGGGCATAAATGGACGCTGGCGTTGGCGGAAAGCTGCACCGGCGGACTCATAAGCCATCGCATCACCAACATTCCGGGTTCCTCCGAGTATTTCATAGGCGGGGTTGTGGCCTACGCGTACGCCGCCAAGGTAGCGCTTTTGGGCGTACGCTGGGAGACGCTGCAGCGTTACGGCGCTGTGAGCAGTGAAACCGTTTTGGAAATGGCGCGCGGCGCGCGGGAAGTGTTCAAAACCGATTTCGCCTTATCCGTTTCCTGCATTGCCGGGCCTGGTGGAGCCACCCCAAACAAGCCTGTTGGCACCAGTTGGGTAGGCCTGGCCGCGCCCGGCAAGGAATGGTCCCGTCATTTCTTGCTGACCGGCGACCGTATTGCCAATAAAGAAGCCCTGGCGCAAAAAGCGCTGGAAATGTTGTTGGAATTTATCAGCGCGGAAAGCGCTGGCAGCGCAAAAAAATGAACCGGGAGACCTGAACCAGCGTGCATAGCCCTGCCCCCACCCCACAAGCCAGCCCTGACCCAACGCAGGTGCATATCCCCTCTTTTATGCCGTTCTTTTGGCTGGCCTGCGCGGGCATCTGCGGCGCGCTCGGGGCAAGTTGGCTCAAGTTCCCTTGGCAGTGGTGGGCGGTCCTATTAGGATTAAGCGGCTTAGGCGTGCTCTGGCAAGCAATACGCGCCTCTCGCTTGCAGCCGCGCAAAGAAATGCCGCTTTCTGCCGCCGCGTTCGCGTTTTGTCTTATCGCGCTGCTTTATCAACTCTCTCTGCCGGCTAACACGGCTGAATATATTGGCTACTACGTCGGGAAAGGCGAAGTGGTAGCGCAAGGCGTGGTAAGCGAACCACCAGAGGATTGGGAAGGCGGCCAGGAACTGGTGGTGCGCGTTCAAAGCGTAAAACCACTCTCCGCGGACGTGGCCACTGCCGACCAAGGCAGCGCGCGCGGCAAAATTCTGCTGCGAACAAGCCCAGGCAGCGCATACGCCTACGGCGACCTGCTTGCCGTTCGTGGGGAACTCACCCAAGCTGGCGAAAGCGCCGCGTTTTCATACAAGAACTACCTGTTTCATCGCGGCATTACCGCGTTGAGCCAATACGCGCGCGTGCAACTTTTGGCGCGCGAGCAAGGCAGCCCCATTTCCAGCGCCATCTTCCGGCTGCGGGAACGCTCTTATCTAGTCGCCCGTCAAATCTTCCCTGAACCAGAAAGCGCCTTGCTGCGCGGCATTCTGCTCGGAGATGAGAGCGGAATATCCGCAGAGCTTGAACGGGCGTACGCCCTTACAGGAACCGCGCATATCATTGCCATATCGGGCTTTAATATGGCCATTTTGGCCGCCCTGGTTACCAAGCTCTTCACGCGAAAGCTAGGCGTCTGGCGGGGCGGTGCGCTTTCCATCCTGACTCTAAGCGTCTACACGATATTCGTCGGAGCAGGCCCATCTGTAGTTCGGGCTGCTTTGATGGGCATAATGGGCATCCTTGGCGCCTCTATCAACAGGCGCGGAAGCGGACTCAACAGCCTGGGGTTCACGGTATTCCTGATGCTGCTCTTTAATCCTCACCTGCCCTGGGATATCGGATTTCAACTCTCAGCGGCTGCCACGTCGGGTTTGATTTTGTTCAGCGCGCCTCTGCAAGCCCGCTTAGAGCGCAAAATGGAAACGCGCATAGGGCTAAACGCCGCCCACTACTTGGGGAACCTGATAGGCGAATACCTTTTGACCACCTTGGCTGCGCAAACCTTTACCCTTCCTTTGATAGTATTCCACTTCCAGGAAGTTTCACCGCTATTCCTGATAGCAAATCCGCTGGTGTTGCCCGCCCAGCCGCTGGTGATGGGGCTTGGCATGCTGGCATTGGGCGGGGGTTTGCTCGCGCAAAGTCTGGGAAAAGCCCTCGGCTGGCTGGCCTGGCTGCCGGCCGCGTACACCAACCGCGTGGTGCTGTGGCTGGCAGGCATTTATCCCGGCGCATGGCGTTTCCCACCATTCAGCTTCTTTTGGGTGCTGGCTGCCTGGGCGCTGCTTCTCAGCCTCATGCTTCCAAAAAAAGCCAACCCAACGAAAGCGCTCGCGCGGCCTGCGGCGTTAGGAATTATTGGAGCCAGTATGGCTGTGCTTGTCTGGACGGCTGTCGCCCACGCGCCAGACAAGCAGCTGCACGCGCGTGTGTTTAATAGTCCGGAACAGCCGGTTTTGCTTCTGCGCGGCGCGTCCGGTCGCTACCTGCTGGTGGGAGGCTCCCTGCCCGCGGCATCGCTCGCGGAACAACTGGGCAATGCCCTGCCGCCGTTCCAGCGGGAAATAGATGCGCTGGTCATACCCGTATGCGGCAGAGACGCAGTCCAAGGGCTGTATGGCATAAATGAAAGCGTGCGCATCGAAGTAGTCTATTGGGCCTGCGACCCCGACCGTCTGCAAACCACGCGCCGATTGTATGCGTCCTTTCAGACTTCTGGTATTCTCCAGCGCAGACTGCAGCCAGACGACGCCTTGCTGTTTGGCGACGGCGCTTTAGTCAGTTTTGAACTCGGGGCGGACTCACTTTCATCGCTCCGGGTTCAAAGCGGTCTTTATTCAGCATTAATTCAATACAAAGCGGACTCCAGTCCGGAGCCGGTCAGCCTGTGGGTGGGCGCTTATGGCGCCGAGATGCCCGGCGCTCAAGTTCACCTCGCGCTCGGAACGCGCCCATTATCAGGCGATTTGCCCGTGTCACCAAGCAGCGGGCTAATTTCAGTCGCGGATTATACCTGGGTGGAAGTCGTGACTGATGGCCAAGGAATGAGATTAGTTGCGGTAAAATAATACTAACCTCTTATAATTATGCGCTGTAATTTTTCGAGTGTCGATTAGAGCGGATACTCCACGCCTGGCATCCCAGGTGCTCAGTTGGAAACGGACTCAATATGGCAATGCAAATTACCAATCAGGCGGATTATGCCCTGCGGTCTATGATCTATATTGCCCAAAACGGACATAACCGTCTGACACCATCCAACGTCATTGCGGAAGAGATGCAAATCTCCCGCATTTTTCTTTCCAGGATAAATTCTCAGCTGGTGGGCGCGGGCTTAATCAAGACTCGCCGCGGCGCGCGGGGCGGCATTATGCTGGCAAAAAACCCGGCGGAAATCTCCATCTACGATATTGTGACGACGATCGACGGGAAGATTAACCTGATTCGCTGTACGGAAGATCCGGAGGCCTGCCCGCTTGCGGAGAGCTGCCCCTATCGCGTCTTCTGGAAAGAAACTGAATGCTTAATCATCGCGCAGCTAAAAGGGACTTCTCTTCAGGACATGCTGGATAAGCGCGCGCCTTTGCCGTAGCGCGTTATTAGTCCTGATCAGGCTATCGCGGCATGCCCTTCACAATTTCTGCGCGTACCCGGGTTGAAATTTTCCTTTTCACGCTCACCCGCACGGTCATTAATTCAGGCTACCGCATGGTCTACCCACTCTTGCCGCTCTTTGCGACCGGCATGGGCGTTCAGTTGGCAGATCTCAGCATAGCGTTTTCCATCCGCTCGGTGCTGGGGGTGTTCAATCCTTTTATCGCCTCTCTGGCAGACGCGCACGGACGCAAAAAAGGTCTGATGCTTGGCATTGTCCTGTTCTTTGCCGGCTGCGGCATCACGGCTGTTGGCAGAAATTTCCTGAGTTTTATTGTTGGGCTCTCGGTCTTCGGAATTGGGAATGGCGTTTTTATCCCTTCGATGCAGTCCTATCTGGGAGAAAAAGTACCTTTTGAGCGCAGGGGCACTGTTTTATCCATAACCGAACTAAGTTGGTCGCTGGGCTTCATCATCGGGGTGCCGGTATTGGGAACGCTTCTGAATAAAGGCGGCTGGGTCGCGCCTTTTTACGCGCTCACGATAGCCGGCGCGCTGCTGGCAGCGGCGCTGTGGCTGCTAATTCCCGCTGAGAGCGTTCCCTTAGCATCCAGACCATCCGCTTTATCGCATCTTGGCAAAGCCCTGCGCTATTTTCCGGTGCTGGCGGCCGCGTTTACGGGAATATTTTCCACGGGCGCGAATGAAATGATTAATCTGATTTTCAGCGTATGGATTAAAGACTCGTTTGGTCTGGATTTCTCCGCCCTGGCAGCAGCTTCCATCGTTATCGGCACCTCAGAACTGGGTTCGGAGCTGCTTTCAGCCGCAGTTTTGGACAAGATTGGCAAACACCGCGCCATCAAAATCGCATTATTGATGAACGGCTGCATTGCGCTGCTGCTCCCTCTAACGATAAAATCCTTTGGTCTTGCGTTAGCAGGTCTGGCGCTTTTTTATGTAAGCTTTGAATTCGCGCTGATAGGCCTTATGACCACTGCCAGCGAGGTGATGCCCTCTTCTCGCGCTGCTGTACTGGCTATTCTCATGGCATCTCTCTCGCTTGGCAGAATGCTTGGGCCTCTTTTCAGTCCTTCGTTATACCAGGTCAGCTTCTGGCTGGTATGCGCGGCAGCCGCGCTCTTAAACGCAGCGGCAGTGGCATTAGTGCCCCGCATCCGGGTAAATCAGCAAAGCACAGTTGAAGCGCAATAATTTGCTTCCTTAAAAACATCTGCTTTAGAAACAATGCGCTTATACTAAAGCTAACTCACCAAGTTTAGAAGGCGGAATGCATGGATAAATTTATCGTGGTTGCAGGCAATATTGGCGCGGGGAAGTCCACCCTGGTTCAAATACTAAGTGAACGGCTGGGCTTTAAGCCTTTTTTTGAGCCGGTAAATGACAATCCCTACCTGGAAGACTTCTATCGCAACATGGAAACCTGGTCTTTCCATTCGCAGCTATATTTCCTCACCCGCCGTCTGCGCATCCATAAACAGCTGCTGGACGCGGAAGGCTCTGTGGTTCAGGATCGCTCGGTCTACGAGGACGCGGAAGTTTTTGCGCGCAACCTGTATTTGCAAGGGGATATGAGCACCCGTGATTACGGCGTTTACCAGGATCTTTACCGCATCCTGATTGATTTGCTCCCGCCTCCCAACCTGGTGGTCTATTTGCGAACCTCGGTTGATACGCTTTTGGAAAGAATCAACACGCGCGGACGCGGTTTTGAGGCAGGCATATCCCGCAGCTACCTGGACCGGCTGAACGCGCTGTATGAGGAGTGGATCAACTCCTTTATCCAATGCCCGGTCCTGATTATTCCGAGCGATAATCTTAACCTTGTCTCCAGCAGCGCCCATATCAGCCAGGTTGTGCAGCTGGTGCAAGAGCGCTTGATGGGCAAAACTGAAGTCAGCCTTTAAAACAGTTCACGTCATCAATTAACGGAGTTCATATTTTTGGGCTCCGTTTTTAATTTTAATTAACCCTTTTATTGGTTTGTATTTAATTAAGTAGTAATAATCGTAGGGGGTGTGGAAAAGTGGAAAAAGTCCCTGCCAAAGAATAGAAGCCCCAACATAGCGAAGTTTTTACCAGTAAAAGCGCATATTTGCTGAATAAACTTTCAATTCAGACAAATTGCCGCTGTGGAAAAGTGACTAAATATTTGTGGAAAGAAAATTGGTGCGTGGATATTTTTCTGCAATAGCGCGGATAACAGCAGAATATTCAACAATTTTCCCCGGGATTCATAGAAAATTTGCTCGAGTTATTCACATTTCTACAGACTTATCCACAGTTTTTTGGCACTTATCCACAGTTGGCGTGGGTTGTTCGTGGAAAAATGCTCAAAGACCGTATTCGGCTTTCAAATCTACCAACGCGGCTTCGGCGTGATCTAAAAAGTGATCTAGTCGTTCAATCTGTTCTTCTTTGACGGAGGGATTAATTTCCAGCGTCTCCAGAAATTTCTCCCAGGCTTCTTCCTGTGCAGGGTCTTCTGATAACACTTGCGCGGCCTGATGCCAGGTTTCCACCATTGGCCAGAGCGCGGCGTGAGGAACTCCGCTTTCTACCATCGCTGCGCAGCTGTTCACAAAATACCCCTTTCGCGCCGGTAATAAGTTTGGCGGGCAGCCAGGCGTTTTTGCCGCCGCAGTCAGCGCGTTTTCCCAGACCGGGCACCAAGTGTTGAACGTGTCAGCATTAATTGGCACTCGGCTGATAAGCTGCAGCAGTTCGCCGGTTAGTTCCAGCTTCCCGAGCGCTTCCGCGCGGGCAGGGAACTCCAACAACATGCGCCGCGTAGTTAGCGCCGGACCGTTTAAAATCGCCAGGGCATTGGCCGCGCTGCCAACCGCTTTGTAATACAGGTCAGTCCACACGCCGAAAGGAAGTTCCTGGGGGTCTTCCAGTTCAAACCAAAGCTGGCGGGCTTTTTCCGCGGCGGCTTGCCCGCGGGAGTAGAGCGTTTCGGGGCTATTGAAGTTCGCGCTCACGCCTGCCTGAATAAACTCCAGCCAATGGTCCGTGTCGTAAAGAATGGCGCTGTGGTCGCACAACGCGAACCCCAGCCAAGGGTTCAGGCGCAAACGGCGGTGAAAGGTGTAGAAAGACTGGTGGTGATGCTGCACATCCAGCGAGATTTCGTAGCTGATGCGCTGCACTTCCCGCTCAAAGAGTGGATTCTCTTTGTGCACAACTACTAAATCGATATCCGTGCTGCCGCCTATCAACGGGTCTTCCGTCAAAATAGAGCCGGTAAAGTACACAGCGACGATGTCATTTGTCTGGCGCAGTTTTTTTGCCGCATAATCCTTGGCAAATTTAACCAACAAATCCCGGGTAATGTGCACGATATCTCCTTGTTTCAGCCTTCCAACGGCAGGCTTTCCTGAAACGGCGCGATGCGCAGCGTCTGCCGGATGCGGTTGATGACATAGTTCAGGTCGTCCGGGCGTGCCACGATGTTCAGGGTGTCTGTTTCGATAGGCAGAAGCCTTCCGTCCCAGCGCGGGTCGGCAAAGAATGCTTCGTAGGCCTGGTTTAGTTCGTCGATATAAGCGCGGTCCATGCCGCGTTCATAAGGGCGGTCGCGGTGCGCGATGCGCTGCATGAGTGTATCGGTGCTGGCACGCAGAAAAACCACCAGGTCTGGCTGGGGAATCTTTTCGGCCAGGGCTTGGTGTACGCGATGGTACATCGCCAGTTCGTCGCCGGTCAGGTTGATGCCGGCAAAGAGCGCGTCCTTTTCGAAGGTATAGTCGGAAATAATGGTTCTCCCGGCAGCGAGCGTATCCGGTATGACCCGATGCTGCTGCTGATAGCGGCTTAACAAAAAGAAAATTTGGGTCTGAAACGCGTAGCGGCTGCGGTCGCTGTAAAAATCGCTCAGAAAGGGATTTTCCTCGAAGACTTCCAGAAGCAGGTCGGCAGCAAAAGCGGAGTGGACGAAGCGGGCAAGCGTGGTTTTCCCTACGCCTATCACACCTTCTATGGCAATGAACATGAACAGCGACTCCTGAGCGTGATATGGTAGCTAAAATATACCATAAGCCCCAGCCAGGTGGGAGTGAGCCCACGCCAACGCCCTGTCCGGACGTATGCTCAAGGGGGCAGCTTCCGTCCTTGCGAACCGTTTTGCTTATCTGTCTCTCACTAATCTGAGCGGCTATTAAGCCAAAACGGTGCGGCAATCTGCCTTTA
>JAAZPN010000098.1 GCA_012797215.1 Chloroflexota bacterium
CCTGATTGAGGACGAGCTCTACCTTTACACCTGGGACGGCAGTCAATGGACCGATATCGTGCAGCAGTGCAGCGCGGGGCTGATGCCGTACGTGCGCGACCCGGCGCAGAACAGTTTGGGGGTTCCCGTTTGTCACTTCTCAAGGTTTGTGATGAACGGAGAGGCACACACCCAATTTCTTCCTATCCTGCGCAAATGAGTTGTGCCCCTGCCTTTGCCTGACCGCTTGACTGACCCCGCCCTGTTTTCTTCAGGGCGGGGTTTTTAATGGCAGAGCTTTGTGAGCAAAAGGGCGCGCGGCTGGTTTTTTTAGGCTTACGCAACTGTGTTACAATTTTTTAACTATATTCGCAAATAAGGCACACATGCCTGTTTTTGCGCTTGATTTGTTACCTTAATACGAGGACCCCGATGATATCTATTGGCGAAATGCTTTTGCGTCTGGCAGTCTCAATGCTGTTGGGTGGGGCAATCGGATTTGAGCGGGAGCAGGACAGCCAGCCCGCGGGTCTGCGCACGCATATGATTCTCGTGATGGGTTCCTGCCTGGCGATGATTCTGTCCATCAATATAGGCGCCGAAAACGGTACTGACCCGGCCCGGATGGCGGCGCAGGTCATCTCAGGCATTGGTTTCCTGGGCGCTGGTGCGATTTTGCGCTCTGGCTTTAACGTTAAGGGACTGACTACAGCCACCACGGTTTGGACCACAGCCATTATCGGACTGGCGGTCGGGTACGGCTACTACTGGGTGGGGGCTTTCACCACGGTGCTGGTCTTAGTTGTGCTGACCCTGGTGAGCATCTTTGAAAAGAAGTTCATCCGCCGGAATGTCATCCGCATCATCAAGGTGGACGCTGTGGATAACCCGCACATTTTCCGTACGGTGCGCAAGGAAATCAGCCGGAACGCCGAGCAAATCGTTTCGTACAAGACCCAGAAGAGCCTGAAGAGCGGCCATGTGCGCGTGGAGTTTATAGCGCGGCTGGAACGCAACGAGAAAATTGAAGACCTGATGGAGACGCTGTCCAAAATTGATGGCGTTCGCAATATCAGGATAGAGTGACAATGCTCGCGGCGCTGAGCAGGGTGGAACGCGCTGTTTTTGATGTATACTCCTCTGCACTATGCCCGGTATTCTGCACTGCCTGAGCGGACACGACCTTAGTTTCTTGCGCGCCGCCGCCGATTTATGGGGCCTGACCGTGAGCGGGAAAGACGCGCCCACCACCATGCGGGCACTGGCTGCCGCGCTTGCTCAGCACCCCGACCTTGAAGAGGTTGCCGCCGCTCTGCCGGATGAGAGCCGCCTGGCGCTGGCCGCCCTGCAGAACCGCGGCGGGAGCCTGCCCTGGGCTTCCTTTACCCGCCTGTACGGCGAGCTGCGCCAGATGGGACCTGCCCGCCGCGCGCGCGAAAAGCCGCATTTCTTTCCCCAATCCACCACCGAGCGCCTGTGGTATCGCGCCCTCATCGGCCGGGATTTTTTCCGGCAGGACGACGCGCTGGTGGAGCTTGCTTACATCCCCGAAGAATTCCTGGAGCGGCTGCCTAAGTTTCAGGACTTAGCCGAACCCGCGCCAAGACTGGAACCCGTGCCGCAGAGTCTGGTTGAGCGCGCGCTTTTCTGGCAGAACCGCGTACTGGATGAAAGCTGCACCCTGCTGGCAGCCCTGCGCCGCTTTGGCTCGCCCGAGGTTCCGGGCAAGCCAACGCACGCGGGAATTAATTGGGAGCTTTTGCGCCGC
>JAAZPN010000099.1 GCA_012797215.1 Chloroflexota bacterium
GCAATCGCGTCGCCCACGGTGCCGGGAATGTCCAGCATCACGCCGGGAATCGTTGTGCCTTCGACGGTCATCGCGCCAGGAGCGCGGTCATCAGTAAAGATCAGGACACCACTGGCGCCAGCAGCGGCCGCTGTATTAATTTTCTCTGAGAAGGTACAGGTGCCGCGTTTGATGAGCGCGATGGCTCCGTCATAGAAGTTCGGGGTGTAACCGGGAGCCGCACAACCCAGGGGGTTGCCGTCTTCGCCGGCAAACTTAACCTTGTTATTCGTGACATCAACAAGGAATGGGATTTGGCCAGCCAGCGTGGTGATGTTCTGATACAGCACGTTGGAGAAGTCCACATCGCTGGTGAACTTGCGGTTGTGAGAGGTGGCAGCAGTGCTCAGCAGCCAGGGGGAGCGGTGCGCCACTGTTTCAGCATCCGGACCGCTGTTGCCAGCGGAAGTGGCAACGGTAACGCCCGCGGCGGTGGCATCCAGGAACGCCAGTTCCACGGCGTCACCGTAGGGATTTTCGCCGCCGGAGATGGAGTAGTTGATGACATCCACACCATCCAGAATCGCCTGCTGGACAGCAGCGACGGAGTCTTCACCCGCGCACTGGCCGCCCGAAGGGGTCGGATAGCAGACATCATAAGCAACAATTTGGGCATGCGGCGCGACACCAGAGATGGTGACGGCTGTGCCGTAGAAATCCACATCCACAAAATTGCCGGCAACCGTGCTGGCAGTGTGGGAACCGTGACCTTCAGAATCTTCCGGGGTCACAAAGTCGGACGGAGCGTCGTAAGTATAGCTCCAGGCGCCGACGACTTTGTCATTACAGGCGGTCGCGTAGTCCGGGTCGCCGGCTGGGGCGCACACGCCCAGGTAATCGCCAGTCCATTCGTACACATAGCCGTCATCGGGAGTAGCGCTGAAGGAAGGATGGTCAAAGTTGATGCCGCCATCCAGGATGCCAACCAAAACGCCTTCGCCCTCGGTGCCGATAGAATCGGGAACAGCCGCGCCGTCCCAAATATCGCCCGCGCCAATCCACTCGGGACCCGCGTCGGTGGTGTAGGTGTAGGTCTGGTCTTTCAGGACTTTGCGAATGCCGGGCAGGCTTTGCAAGTCTTCGGCTTCCTGCGCGGAAAGTTCCACGGAGACGCCATTCAAAACCACGTCATAGACATAGCGGACTTCGATGGAACGCCCAAGCAGGCTTTCAGCCTTGGTCAGCATGGTCTGGCGATTGACTGCCAGGCTGTCCAGGTAGTTCCGGCCTTCCAGGGTGTTGATGTCCGCGCCGCCTTTCGCTCTGGCGAGCGAAGCGCCTTCGAAGAGCACGATGTAGCGCGACACTTCGGTTTTGTCGACGACGTCGCCCTCAGCTGAGGTGTACTTTTCTACCGGCGTATGGCCGGTGGGCACCAGGTCGCTCCTGCCGGGCAGGCCGCCCTGGGCTTCAACAGTGCTCAGCCGCAGGCCGCTGACCGGGGAGGCGATCATCGCCAGTACTATGATTAATGCAAGGATACGGATAGTTTTCGATCTCATGAGTTCACTCCATTCGGTTAAGGTTGAATTACTGACAGAGACGGGGGGGTTCTCAGACAGAACCAGGCGTGGTGGATTGCCAACCTGTTCGCTGAGAGCGTGGGAGAGGTTTCTTGTTACGGCGAATATTGTATCCTCCTTCCGTAATTGGTAAGCCTATTAATTGAAAAGCGACGTAAATACGCAAAAGATGGCACAAATTACTGTTTGTGCGTTTAGCAAGTATACCACCTGACGGGAAATTCAAGCCTTTCCTCACACTAATTGGGCGGGTTTAGCCCGCGGGCAGCGGAGGAATGGCATGTCTCCTTTAATAAGAGCTGTTGGAATGAGAAATCTCCACGCCTTTCACGCAGGTGAAGCGCGGCACAAGCACCGCGCGCGGGTTGCGCAGCCCATAGCTGTGCGAGACGTTGTGCGCACTTTGCTCGCGCGAGAGCCACTCCAGCCGCTCCCCAAACAAATCCGCGAAGCTCTGCGTTACGCGCACATTGAAAGGCACCGCCACGCTGCCGTCCTTGCGCAGAAGGAGCGCGCCAAAGCGTGAACTGCCCGTGAAGATGCCGGC
>JAAZPN010000100.1 GCA_012797215.1 Chloroflexota bacterium
ACGAAATGCTTGTGGACGGGTGGAGCGACCAGCTGATGGGCAGGATGGTTGAAATGGATGACCGCATGGACGCTAAAGGTTACCTGCGCCTGACCACCTACGCGCAGACCATGCGCTTGCTGGGCAACGCCCTGGACCCGGAAGTCGCTGCTCTGGCAGCACAGGACGGCATCCAGGCTGAGGCTGCAGCCAGCGCGAAACCCCGCTCCGCACTGCTCGCGAAAGCGGCTGCCAACCAACGCGTCCGCAACGGCATCCAGGGCTTGATTAACTGGCTTTACGGGCTGCTGCACCAGAACGGGAGGGAATGATGCGTTTTCTCATCGTAGGTTTGGGCTCCATTGGCAGAAGGCACCTGCGCAACTTGCGCGCGCTTGGGCAGCAGGATATTCTGCTTTACCGGACCCACCGCGCCACGTTGCCGGATGAAGACCTGGAAGGACTGCCGGTCTTCACAGATTTAGCTGAAGCTTTGGCAGAAAAGCCCAACGGCGTTATCATTGCCAACCCTACCTCCGCGCACTTAAGCACCGCGCTGCCTGCCGCCCGGGCTGGCGCGAACCTTTTGATAGAAAAACCCGTTTCGCATACCCTTGAAGGGCTGGACGAACTACGAGAATCCCTGACGCAGAACAACTGCCGTGCCATGGTGGGGTTTCACTTCCGTTATCACCCGGTTTTAGGCGAGCTCAGACAAATCCTGGCGGAAGGCAGCCTGGGATGGGCGCTTTCCGGCCGTGCTCACTGGGGCGAATACCTGCCCGGCTGGCATCCCTGGGAAGACTACCGCGTATCCTATGCCGCGCGGGCGGATTTGGGAGGCGGCGTGACGAACACACTCTCGCATCCCTTTGACTACCTGCGTTGGATGCTTGGGGAGCTTGTTTCAGTAAGCGGCGCCCTAAGCAAGCTCAGCGACCTGGAGCTGGACGTTGAGGATAATACCGAAGCGCTGTTGGAGTTCGCGAACGGCGCGCGTGTCTCCGTCCACCTGGATTACTACCAACAGCCGCCTTCTCACAGCCTGGAACTAACCTGCGAGAGCGGCAGAATCCTATGGGATAACGCGGACGGCAGCGCGCGCGTGCTGCCCGCCGACGAGGCCACCTGCCGGCAGATAATTCCGCCCAAGGGTTTTGAACGCAATGATATGTTCCTGGCGGAAATGGCGGACTTTGTCCGTTTGTGCCGCGGCGAGAACTTTGAGTTCTGTTCACTCGAGGACGGCATCCGCGTTCAGCAGATTGTGGCCGCAGTCCGGGAGTCCAACGCGCAAGAAGGTCGGCGCGTCAGCCTGGCTTGAAGGCGGAGGGCGGCCTGGTGGTAGAATCAAAACGAGATTTCACGGGAAAATAGCAGATAATGGAAGCAAATATCCTTGATAAATTCAATATGACCGGACGCGCTGTGCTGGTTACTGGCGCGGGAGGCCTCCTGGGCAAGCAATTTTCCCTGGCGCTGGCGCAAGCCGGCGCGAGCGTGATGCTGGCAGACCTGGCTGAAGACCTGGCGCAGGCGCAAGCTGAATTCATCCG
>JAAZPN010000101.1 GCA_012797215.1 Chloroflexota bacterium
GGAAGAAATTCTTTACCCGGCAATGGAAGACTTCGCGCTGGATATTATCATTGGAAAAGGCCCTGCCGCAAAATCTGTACGTCTAAAGCTGCCGCGCTTTACCGTGGTTGGCGCGACCACGCGCCTGGCGCTGCTGACTGCCCCTTTGCGAGCTCGTTTTGGCGCGGTTTACCGCCTTGATTATTACGATCAAGAATCCCTGGCAAAAATCATCCGGCGTGGAGCGGGTTTGTTGAACGTGCCGTTTGACCAGGAGGGCATCCTGGAAATTGCCCGACGTTCGCGCGGCACGCCTCGAATTGCTCTGCGCATCCTCAGACGCGTGCGGGATTTCGCCGAAGTGAGAGCGGACGGGCGCATTACGCCCCAGGTGGCAGTCGAGAGCCTGGAATTAATGAATATTGATGGCATGGGCTTGGATGACCTGGACCGCCGCGTGCTGTTGTGCATCATTGAGAAATATGGCGGCGGCCCGGTTGGCTTGAATACTGTAGCGGCATCCGTCAGCGAAGAATCCGACACGATTATGGATGTGGTAGAGCCCTACCTGATGCAACTTGGCTTCCTGGAACGCACCGCCCAGGGCAGGGTGGCGACGCCGCTAGCGCACGCCCACCTGGGAAAACCTTACAATGGTTCGCGTGAACAACCACCCCTTTTTAACCAAAATAGTTAATCTCCAACTTCAGCCATGAGAACAGACGATTTTGACTATTTTCTGCCGCCTGAGTTTATCGCCCAGACGCCAGCTGAACCGCGCGACCATTCGCGCTTGCTGGTAATGGACCGTGCATCCGGCAGACTTTCTCACGACTTTTTTTATCACATAGACAATTATCTGAAACCAGGGGATTTGCTGGTCGTTAATCGCACCCGGGTCATACCCGCGCGTTTGTACGGACGCAAAGTGCCAGGCGGCGGTCGGGTGGAAGTGCTGCTGTTGCGTCAGCTAGACGAAAGAACCTGGGAGTGCCTGGTGGGCGGCAAAGGTCTGCGCGAAGGGGCACGAATAGCTATCGAAAATGGGCCAGCAGCTCGCGTTGAGGCAGTTTTGGAAAGCTCCAAGCGCGTGGTTGCCTTTGACGACGCTATTGAGCGTTATTATGCGCAAGCCGGGCACGTGCCCCTCCCGCCGTACATTCATAACGAAGCGGTTGATCCCGAACGCTATCAGACAGTCTATAACCAGGTGCCCGGGTCTGCCGCTGCGCCAACTGCTGGCTTGCACTTTACCGAGGCTTTAATTGCCCGGTTAAACCAGAAGGGCATCAGCCTGGCTGAACTTACTTTGCACGTTGGGTTGGATACATTCGCGCCGGTGACGGAAGCGGACCCAAGCACCCATAAAATCCATCAGGAATGGTGCCAGCTGAGCGTGGAAAACGCGGAGAAGATCAATGAAGTAAAGGCGCAAGGTGGGCGCGTGATTGCGGTTGGAACCACTTCAGTGCGCGCATTAGAAAGCGCGGCGGCAGCTAACCAGAAGGGGAAGCTTGCCGCGTTTTGCGGGCAAACCGGACTGTTTATCCTGCCGGGATACCAGTTTAAGGTGGCAGACGGTATGATAACCAATTTCCACCTGCCCAAATCCACGCTTATCATGCTTGTCAGCGCGTTCGCCGGTCGCGAAAGCGTATTGAATGCTTACGAGATTGCCAAGAAGGAAGGATATCGCTTCTATTCCTTTGGCGACGCGATGCTTATTCTCTAAAGTTAACTAAATTCTTACTTCCATCCCTTACACTAGTACTGGAACAAGTATTGCAACTAATGAAAGTACGTCAAAAAACTGAGGTAACCCAATTATGATGCGTTTTGATAAATTTTCTGAAAGAGCGCAGGACGTCGCCGCGCGTGCCGCGGAGATAATCCAGCGCTATGGGCACACACAAATCGACACAGAACATATCCTGCTGGCTCTAATTGAGCAGCCGGAGGGAATGGTTTCTCAAATTCTGGACATGTTGAAAGTCGACTCGTCCGAATTAGCCGAATTTATTGATAATATGCTGCGTGTTACGCCCAAAGCAAATATCTTTGGCGGTCATTCAGGGCAGATCTTTATGACGCCACGCGTCAAGATGGCAGTAGATGTCGCCAAGAACGAGGCCAGCCGGCTAGGCGATGAGTACATTTCCACCGAACATCTTTTTCTTGCGATTTTGGCGGAACGCAACACCATGTTGGCGCGCAAACTGGAGGAATACGGCATAACCCGCGCCAAGGTTATGGAAGCAGTACAAGATATCCGCGGTGTGAAGAAGTTTTCGGAAACTCGCAGCGAACCCCAGTACAAGACTTTGGATAAATACTCACGCAACCTGACCCAGGCAGCACGGGAAGGAAAGCTTGACCCGATTTACGGCCGTGAGGTGGAAATTTCACGGTTAATCCAGATTTTGTGCCGCAGAACCAAAAATAACCCGGTACTGATTGGCGAAGCTGGGGTGGGGAAGACAGCGATTGTGGAAGGCCTGGCGCAAAAAATCGCGAATAATGATGTGCCGGAAATCCTGGAAGACAAACGCGTGGTCGCGCTCGACCTGGGCGCGATGATTGCTGGCACTCGTTTTCGCGGGGAGTTCGAGGAGCGTTTGAAGGACTCTATTGAGGAGATTCAAAAATCTTCGGGAGAAGTTATCCTGTTCATTGATGAACTCCACACCGTGGTAGGCGCAGGCGCGGCTCAAGGAGCGATGGATGCGTCGAATATGCTCAAGCCGGCTTTGGCGCGGGGAGATTTACAGTGCATTGGCGCGACAACCCTGGACGAATATCACAAATTCATTGAGAAGGATGCCGCCCTGGAAAGACGCTTTGCGCCTATCTTCGTGGAAGAACCAAGCATCGATGATACGATCCAGATGCTGCGCAGTCTGCGGGACCGTTATGAAGCGCATCACAAAGTGACGATATCGGATGAGGCGCTTAGCGCGGCTGCCAAGCTCTCCTCTCGTTATATGACGGACCGCAAACTTCCCGATAAAGCTATTGATTTGATGGACGAAGCCGCAGCGAAATTGCGGGTGGCGTTGTATTCCATGCCTGAAACGCTGCGCGACCAAAAACGAGAAATTGAGCGCCTGGCGGCGGAGGAAGAACAGGCCAGTGTGGAGCGCGATTATGAGCGCGCCGTGAAGATGAAAGCGGAACGACTGCAGCTTGAGCAGCAATTTAACGCACAGCGCGAGAAGTGGGAAGTTGAACAAAAACTGGATGAGGTCGTTGACATTAACGACATTGCTGACGTCATCCATCAATGGACAGGCATACCACTAACACAGCTAATGGAAAGTGAAGCCCAAAAGCTGCTGCATATGGAAGACCGCCTGCACGAACGGATTATTGGGCAGGACGAAGCCATTAAAGCGATCTCAGACGCGATTCGTCGGGCGCGTTCGGGAATGAAAGACCCGAGGCGGCCAAGCGGTTCGTTTATTTTCATCGGGCCTTCTGGGGTCGGTAAAACGGAGCTTGCCAAAGCGTTGGCAGAATTCCTGTTTGATGACGAAGACGCCTTGGTGCGTATAGACATGAGCGAATATCGTGAACAGCATACCGTATCGCGTCTGTTTGGAGCGCCCCCTGGTTATGTTGGTTATGAAGAAGGCGGTCAACTCACCGAAGCTGTTCGCCGCAGACCGTACCGCGTGGTGCTATTTGATGAAATTGAGAAGGCTCATCCGGAAGTCTGGAACGCGCTGCTCCAAATTTTGGATGACGGCAGGCTGACCGACGGGCAGGGGCACATTGTGGACTTCCGCAATACTGTTCTGATTATGACCAGCAACCTTGGCACCGAATTTGTCAAGAAGGGCGGAGCGCTTGGCTTCTTGGATGACAGTGACGATGAAGATGTGAAATCTTCCCAGGAAAAGATTCAAAAGGCACTCAAGAACGCCTTTCGACCGGAGTTCCTGAATCGGATTGACGACATCATCATATTCTCGCCGCTTTCGCACGAAAATGTGATGGGCATCGTGACGCTTCAGTTGGATGAACTTCAGGAGCGTTTGGATGAGTACGGAGTCTCGATGGAAATCAGCGCCGCCGCGCGTTCCTGGCTGGCAGACCAAGGCTATGATCCTTTGCTTGGCGCCAGGCCGCTCAAGCGGGCTATGCAGAAATACCTGGAAAGCCCTCTGGCAACCCAGCTCCTGGCCAGCGGCTATCAGCCGGGCGATGTTGTCCTCGTAGACAAAGATCCGGAAGGCGCGCTCACTTTCACAAAAAGGGAGGGCGCGAATTCTGGGTCCACATCTGACAACATCTAAACCAAATGTATAAAAACGCTGCCCGCGAAAGCGGGCAGCGCAGCAATACTTAAACGCTCAGGTTCGAAAGAAGCTGTTTCCACCAGGAGCAGCGGAAAAGTAAAAGAAGTATGCCCGCTGATGCTAACGCCCTTAAAGAATTAATGTCCGCGCATCCTCTGTTCAGCCTTTTGGATGAGGAAAACGCGCGGGAATTAGCTGATTCAGCGCAGCTGCAGACATGGGAAGCGGGAAAAACCTTATATGATTTCGCTTCCAACGCGGATGGCGCGTTCTTAATTGCCGCGGGAAGAATTGAACTCACCGCCTTTGTAAATCCTGGAATCACCCGAACAATTACCAGCGGAGAGCTGATTGGCGATGAATGCCTGGATGGACAGACCATTCGCGCGCAGACCGCCCGAGCGCAAACGGATTGCGCTTGCTGGCTCTTTCCCAGCGCACAGCTCCAAGAGGCTTTCCTTGGCAATCAGCAAATTACGCAGGCCCGCTCGGTGTTGACACAAAGCAAGCTCTTGGCAGAGCGCGTACGCATGAGCTGGCTCGAGAAGGATGAGCAGGTTCACTTAATCACCCGCAAGCATCCGGTTTTTCTGCTGCTCAGCCTGCTTTTGCCTTTGCTTAGTTTCGCGTTATTAGTAATTGGCGCGGCTTGGTTTGGGTCGCAGAGACCAGACCTGGCTGTGTTAGTGATTATCGCGGGGTTTGTTATTGGCTCGCTTTGGTTGGCATGGAATAATCATAACTGGGCTAACGATTACTACATCATCACCAACCACCGCATGGTCTGGGTGGAAAAAGTATCTGGATTCTACGAATCCCGCCAGGAAGCGCCGCTGGGAATGGTGGTTTCCGTAGGGGTTCAAAGCACGCAAGCCGGCCGGATCTTGGGTTACGCGGATGTGGTTGTGCGCACCATTATCGGGAATGTGCGCTTCAATCGGGTGGCGGACGCGAATGTCATAGAGCACCTGGTCGAGGTGTTTTGGCGGCGCAGGCAGTCTGACGAAGCCGCTTTTGAAGAAGAAAAAATGCGCGCGGCGCTCCGCCAGAAGTTGACCGGCTCGGGGGATACGCTGCGTGTGAAGGCAAAAGAAGCTGATAATCTGCCCATGGAAACTGACTTGCCATTGCGAGAAAAAAGTTTCTTTGCCTGGATATTTGGCGATTTTTTGAAGGTTCGCAACGAAATTGGCGGGATCACTACCTACCGAAAGCATTGGTTCATCTTACTGCGCAAAGCGCTGTTGCCAATTGTGGTATTAGCGGGTGGAATAATCCTGCTGGCGGCTGTATTTACCTGGAATTTCACGCTCTTGCCATATAACGCGTCGGTTTTTTTTGGAATTCTTTTAACCCTGGTGGGTTTTGTGTGGTTGATTTACAACTATGCGGATTGGCGCAACGACATCTTTCGTCTCACACCAGACCAGGTGATTGATATTGACCGCAAGCCGCTTGGTCGGGAATCGAAGCGCAGCGCGCCGTTGGAAAAAATACTGGCAGTCGAATATGAACGCCGTGGAATTATCCCGATGCTGCTCAATTTTGGCACCGTTTTTATCCGCGTATCCACCGAAGTGCTGACCTTTGATAATGTTTACCAACCCTCCAAGGTTCAGGAAGATATTTTTCGAAGGATGCAAACCGCGGCGGCTGCCTCCCGTGAACGTGACATCGATGCGGAACGTGAACGCGTAGCGCGCTGGTTCAGCGTGTACCACGACCAAACCCAAACCCAAGACCCTACAAAAAGATTGAGCCCAC
>JAAZPN010000102.1 GCA_012797215.1 Chloroflexota bacterium
CAGGCTGCCGGACGTGCCCGCTATATGACCATCCTCAGCAGCGCTGAGCTGGCCCACAAGATCCAGGCACAGGCTGAGTCTCACGGCAACCAGACACGCATCGAACAACAGTTGACTCCCGATGAAATTGCCCGCTGGGAAGAGCTTTTCTCCCAATACGGCAGCCAACCACCCGACGGACTCAATCCATAATCAATAAACTCAGATAATTTTCTGAAATTTGCCCTTTCCGAGGTCGGGTTCATTGCGGGGGTTAACGGATGAGATTATAATTTGAACGTTATACAAAAGGTATTCAAATGATCAACGACAATCAACCAAAACGAATTCTCTCAGTGCTCGCCCACCCGGACGATGAAGCCTTCGGCATGGGCGGCACACTCGCGCTTTATGCCATGCGGGGTGTTGAAGTCTATTTAGCCTGCGCCACGCTTGGGGAAGCTGGCGATATCCCCCCGGACTTTCTCCAGAGCAGCTCCAGTTCTGCGGCTTTGCGTGAGAGTGAGCTGGATTGCTCCGCGAACGTGTTGGCGCTGAAACAGGTCTTCAAACTGGGTTTCCGCGATTCGGGCATGGAAGGGTCTCCAGATAACCATCATCCGGATGCGCTGGTTGCCCGCCCGATGGAAGAAGTCGTTGAACGCATCGCCGCTGTGATGCGCCAGGTGCGCCCGCAGGTTGTGCTCACATTTGACCCGGTTGGGGGGTATTTTCACCCCGATCATATCCGCGTTCACCAGGCGACTGTGCTTGCTTTTGATCGCGTCCGCAAGGAATTACAGGCAACCGATCCCCAGGCGCTCTCGCGCCTTTATTACCACACCATGCCAAAATCGAGCGCCAAGATAGCTGTATTTTGGATGCGCCTTCTGGGCAAAGATCCTCGCAAGATTGGTCGCAATAAGGATATCGACCTGGTTCAAATTGCCTCCCAGTCTTTTCCGGTACATGTCAAAATTAATTACCGGCAGGTCCTTGAACAGCGCGAGCAGGCAGCCGCCTGCCACGCCAGCCAGGGCGGCGGAAAGAAGCCCTTTGGATTAAGCGCCTGGCTTATGAGAATCCTCAGCAGACCGGTCGATCGTTTCATGCAGGGCTTTCCGGAACCTATGCCGAACCATCGTATGCAGAATGATCTTTTTTGGGGGATGAATGGATAAATCTCCTGGCTCCAGGTCTGTGCCCTTCATCCTGGTCAGCATGTTTGTGCTGATCAGTATTTTGCTGGGAGCTTGCCAACCTTTGGCAGCATCTTCTCCCGCGCTTCCACCAACCTCCTCCTCGCTGCCAGCTACACTGGTATCACCAACCGCAACTCCAACGACAGCCCCGAGCCCGACACCCACGACTATCCCGCTCACGCTCTGGATCGACCCCATTCTGCCTCTTGATTTCGTCAAAAAAGTAAATCTCCCCGAGGGAATGCGTACCACCAGTTCAAAAACCGACGCGAATCTATTCCTCACTGCCGGAGATCCACCCCGGAACGGGACCTTATTGGGGGAAACATGGCTAACCTATGCTCTCGTGGCGCCGTTTTTTACGGTGCAGGATGATCTCACCCTGGCTAACTTGCGGTCATTAGTCCGCGGCTACCAGCCCGAAAGCCTCTCGGTAACAATTGATACGCTGCTGCTACGTGACCAGGATAACGCCCTTGTGACGCACTTGTTCAATATGACTGCCAGTGCGATCCCCCCTAAAAGCAAGATCGACCATGTCATTGATGGATTCTTCCGCCCTGAAGTGGAAACCAAGGAGGGCGCCTGGGCAATATTGC
>JAAZPN010000103.1 GCA_012797215.1 Chloroflexota bacterium
AGCTTTGGATTGTGCATCGACTGGACCGCGAAACCAGCGGAGTGGTGCTGCTCGCGCGCAATGCCCAAGCGCACCGAAAACTGAACGAGACCTTCCGCCAACGCTCGCTCCAAAAGAACTACCGCTGTTTTGCCGCCCCCATTCCGTCTTGGGATTCGCAGGACCTGCACTTTCCTTTGAGAATTAACGCGGACCGCGCCCACCGCACGCGCGTGGACTTCGATAAAGGCAAACCAGCCCAAACCTTTGTTCGCGTTCTTCAGCGGGGCGCCAGTTATTGTCTGATGGAGTGTGCCCCGCGCTCTGGTTACACTCATCAGATTCGTGCGCACTTGTATCACGCGGGTATCGGTATTCTCGGGGACCCTTTATACCGTCCGAAAGGCTTTGATGTGGCGGACAGCAGCCTGAAAGCGCTGCGTACGATGCTGCACGCTTATCAGATTGTTTTTTCGCACCCGACAACGAATTCTGAGCTCATCTTCACCGCGACTTATCCCCCCGATTTTGAACAAAAAATCACCGAGCTTTAAACCCACAGCGCAGGGTGATTTTTCTTGATTGAACAGTAGTCATCCCTGCCAATGACGATGTGGTCGTGCACGCGCATATCCAACAGCCGCCCTGCTTCGATGACAGCGCGGGTCAGGTTCACATCCTCAGGGCTCTCCGCGGACTCTCCGGAAGGATGATTATGCACCAGGATTATCGCGTTGGCGCCTTTCCGAATCGCCCGCGTAAAGATTTCCCCCACCCGCACTGAGGAAGCGTCTTGCGAGCCTTTGTAGAGCCTGTCTATCCCTAATACCACGTTGCGAACATTTAGCCAGATGACCCAAAGTTCTTCTTGCTCCTTGCCCCGCAATTCCAGACCCACCAAACGCACAACATCTTCGGGACTGCGGATAAGAACTTTATCTTCCGTGCGTTCTTTTGCCAGACGGTTGCCTAATTCCACCGCCGCCTTAATGCGCGCGGCCTTGGCTCTTCCCACGCCAGAAATGTTTTCAAGTTCAGTAATATCTGTGCGGTGAATGCCAGAGAACCCGCCAAAAGCCATTAATATTTGGTTTCCGAGGTCAATCGCGTTCACGCCAGGCCTGCCGCTGCCTAAAAGAACGGCCAGTAGTTCACCATCGCTTAGTGCCTGGGGTCCTTCCGCAATCAACCTTTCGCGCGGGCGGTTTTCTTCCCTCAAGTCCAAAATGCGCGGACGCATATCATCATCAACCATGACACTATTTTACACGCTAAAGTCTCAACAAAGCCGCGTGTTATAATCCAAAGAGAAAAAATTAAGCGGTCTGCCCATGCCCAAACAGGTTTTCCCAGCAAATTACCAGGCGCTTTCTGCCATAAACGAGTTTATTGTCGCGGAAGCATCCAAAGTTGGATTTTCCTCCAAGGAGATGTACGCGATAGAACTTTCCGTCAATGAAGCCGCCGCGAATATCATCGACCATTCCTATTGTGGGGAGGACTTAGGGATGATTGAGATTATCGCCGAATCCAATGACGACATCTTTACAGTCTCTCTGAAGGACCAGGGCGCGCCCTTTGATCCTGCTGAAATTCCGGATCCAGATATCAGCAGCCCGTTGGAGTTGCGAACTGAGCGCGGTTTGGGTGTCTACACCATGCGCAAGTTGATGGACGAAGTGGTATTTGATTTCTCACATCCTGGCGAGAACACGCTTGTGATGACCAAGCGAAAGAAATCACAACCGTGAAATTTACTTCCGCAAATGACCCATCCGTCTTGTGGGATGCGTTGACGGATTTCTGTCATTCGACAGCATCCTACCAGAGCCCGGACGCTTTTATTAAGGCGACGGAAGCCCTGATTCAGAGCAATCTTCACGCGCAAAGCAGTATTCATATTTCCAAACCCAATCTATTCCCAGAGCTGCAATTAACTAAGCCTCCATCCCACCTGGTAAAAATTCACAGCCGCGTGGAAAAAGCAAACAAGCAAAAGCATCAGACAATTAGCAGCGAAGGTCGGTCATTGCTCGGAATGCCGTTGCTCGCTCGCGACGTTTTGTTGGGTTCATTCGTCGTTGCGCGTCCCGAAAGCCCTTTCACGCCTGAAGAAAACCATTTCTTCGAATCTCTTGCTATCCTGGTCAGCACTGAATTATCGCTGCTAAGCTCCGAGATGCGCCAGGAAAGACAAAAAACACGATTAGCGTTGATTGCCGCTGTAGTGTCTCGCATCGCGCATATCACCCACCTGGACGAATTAGCTCAGGAAGTCAGTCAGGCAATCTTGCGCACTTTCGGTTATTACTACGTGGCAATTTTCACCCGGGAAGAAAACGAGAATACTGTGCTCTTCCGCGCCAGCGCACGCAGTGAAAAATCAACCCAGCCCGCCTTTGAACTGCCAGCCGGAACGCAGATTAGTCTGGGAGATCATATTGTCGGGTTTGTCGCCCAGAGCGGCAAAACGCTGCTGGCCAACGATGTGCTTAAGGAACCCCGCTATGGGCATCTCGAGTCTCTCCCGGAGACAAAAGCCGAACTTGCCATCCCCTTAAAAGTAGGCGGCAGAGTGCTGGGCGTGTTAGATGTGCAATCGGATCGACAGGCAGTTTTTACGGATGAGGATGTGGTAGTGCTTTCAGCGCTGGCCGACAGCATCGGCTTGGCAGTGCACAAGGTGAGGCTTTATTCAGAACTGGAAGAGCGCACCGAACAGCGCGATATTATCGCCGGCTTAACCGAAGCCATATCGAGCATTCTGGACCTGGACGCGCTGCTCAGCAAAGTTACCCAGATGATCCACAAACAGCTTAACTACCCCTTTGTGCATATCTTCTTGCTGGACCGCGTGCGGAACACCATTGAGTACCACTCCGGAAGCGGCAGCAGAGCAAAGAAATTCATGCAAGAGCGGGTCGCTTTCGAATTAGCTGCGCCCTCAGGAATTATTCCGCTGGCAGTTCGCAACAATCAGATCTATCTTACCAACGATGTTCAGCGCGATCCGGAATATTTCGCTAATCCGGTCTTAAGATCTCAAAGCGGCTCGGAACTTACTATTCCCCTGGCATTCAACCAGGAAGTTTTTGGGGTTCTGGACGTGCAAAGCGCCCAAACCAACGCCTTTGATGATACGGATGTCAACTTGCTTTCCACTCTGTGCGCCAGTATTTCCATCGCCATCCGCAACGCCAAGCTCTACAATGCGGAAAAATGGCGCAGCCGGGTGGCCGAGAGCCTGCAAAGCGTGGCGCGCACTTTAACAGAAAACACTTCCCTGGAAGAGAAATTTGACTTTATTCTAAAGAGTATCAGCGCCATCCTGCCCTGCGACGCGGCTGCCATTTGGCTTCTGGAGAATCATTCCAGCCTTTCCGATCCCGATACAAGCCGCCTTAAACTAACAGCGCATCGAACCAGCATTCAGGATAAAGACATCCTATTGGATAAAAGCGTCGACAGCTCACAAGCCTGGTACTCTGAAGCGCTTAACCAGAATCAACCCGTTATTTTATTGCCAGGTCACGAACCTGATCCTTTAGCTGAACAATTGGGATTGTCTGGATCCTTCTCAGCGTTAAGCGCTCCTTTAACTGCCAGCGGCAAGCTATTGGGAGTGCTAACCTTACATCACGCAACTGCCAATCGATATGGTCCGGAATCTCTACGTATCAGCGCGTCCTTCGCGCAATATGCTGGCATCGCGATTGAAAACGACCGCCTCGCGCAGGAATCCAGAGACCAAAACTGGATTTCTACTATCCTGCTGCAGGTGGCTAAAGCCACCCAATCCCTGACCCGCATTGATGAACTGACTGATCTGATTGGTCAGCTAATAACGCTGCTCATCGGTGGAAAGAAAGGCGCGGTTTTCCTGCTGGAGCCGGAGGAACGCAGCTACTACCTGCAAGGCGTGTTTGGGGATGATCTTAAGACACTTCAAGCCGCCCTCCCCTTTAAGATCGGCAGACCAGACACCTTCGCCCAAGCCGCGGAATTGTCTGAACCAAAGGCATTCCCCGCTAAACAATGTGAACACAGCTTGCGGGAATTGCTTCGCCTGGAGCCGGAGGACACAATTTTGCTGCTTCCGCTCATCGCCCACGAGGAACTGCTTGGCTTTTTGCTGCACGCCAGTTCTGATCCGTACCAGCCAGCCCCTCCGGAAAACGTGTTAGGCAAGCAAAAATTCGCGATTTTGCAAGGGATAGCGCAGCAGGTGGCGGTCAGCGTTCAAAATATCAACTTGCTAAATACCCGCCAGGAAGAAACCTACATTTCCTCTGTGTTATTGCAGGTCTCGCAAACAATTGTAACGACCCCTGACCTGGTAGAAGCCCTGGACCAAATTTTTTACACTCTTAACATGCTGATAGGCGTAGAAGGAATTGCCGCTTTCCGCTGGCTGCCCGAGGAAGGTGCATACGAATTGAAACATGCCGCCTCAGACCAACTGCATCCATGGCAGGTGGAACGTTATTTTGGAACGCGCATCCCAAAACAGGAGTTCCCATTCATCACCAATGCAGAGGATGGAAAGCCGAATATCGTCCGATCCGACGAGGTGCTGCGTACTTACAATCTGTTGGCAGATAACGCTCTGGAAAACGAAACAGACTCCGACGCGCCCCAAATCAAACCCTCCAATTCAGTCTACCTGATCTATAAACTTGCCCTGCGCGGCGAGGAATACGGCGTGCTCATCTGTCGGGACCCTGATATTCCTAAACGGGCAAGGCGTGAAGAACTGCTAAATGGCGTCGCTCAACAAATCTCTTTTGCAATCCAGAATGAGCGGCTCGAAAAGGTGAAAGCCGACCAGCAGCGCGTGGAGCAGGAGTTCCACTTAGCCCGGCAAATACAGGAGACCTTCCTGCCCGAAAACCTGCCCGCAATTGCTGGCTACGAATTGGATGTTCGCTGGCAGACCGCCAGGCAGGTGGGCGGTGATTTTTACGACATTTTCGCGCTTCGGGATGGTTCCTATGGAATGGTCATCGCGGACGTTTCTGACAAAGGGATTGCAGCCGCTTTGTACATGACCGTCACCCGCACGCTGATCCGCTCAATTGCGCTGGAATCCTCATCGCCAGCCAGAACGCTTGCAAGGGTGAACCAGCTTCTGCAGTTAGATTCCAGGCGCGGGTTTTTTGTCACCTGCTTCTATGGGGTCTTAAACCCCATTGAGCACAGTATGACTTACGCGAATGCCGGGCACTTGCCGCCCTTCGTCTTGAATCCTCGGAACAAAACAGCTATTCCACTCCCACGAGGCGGAACGGCGCTTGGAATCATCGAAGACCTTAGCTATGTAGAACGCGTGCTTCAGATTGAACCCGGCTGCGGCTTGGTCCTGTTCACGGATGGGATTACAGAAGCTTTCAACAAGCTTGATTTGCCATACAGTACTGCGCGATACCAAAAGATTCTGCAGCGCAGCACAGCGCTTTCCGCGGGAGCGATATTGGATGCTGTGGATGGTGACCTTGAACGTTTCCGCCGGGACGTCCCCTTGAGCGATGACATCACCGAGCTAGTCATCAAACGCTTGCCATTATTGGCAAATTAACACTGGCAAGTTGGTCTTCCTCAGCAGATTTTCGATATTAGAGCCAAAGAGCTTGTCAATCAGGGAATTTCCGCTGTATCCGCCAATGACAATCGTTGTGACGCCGTTCGCGGCTGCTTCTGTCAGCGCTGCCTCCGCCAGATTTTCGCCTTTGCGCATAATAAATTCAAAATCCAGGTCTAACTTGCGCAGATAGGTTTTGGCATAACTTGTTTCAGCTTCCAGGTCGGCTGTTCCGTTGTCAAGCGTGAATAGAAACAGTTTCGCGCCATAACGCCCGGCAAAGTACGCGCTCATAAACAGGGCTTCCTTGCTTTTGGGCGAACCATTGTAAACAACCAATAAGCGATCTAATGGCATTGGGTTGTCTTTGACGATAAGGATAGGACGCTTGGCTCCGCGCAGGATGGTGGAAATTCCCGATGTCAACCTGTCCAGGATCCCACCGGATGGAGGAAAAACCAAACGCAGCACCAACAAGTCTGAAAGCAGGCTGTGCTCGCTTACCTTGTTTGTGATATCGCCGGTTATGATGAGAAGCTTGCCGCTCATTCCCGCCGCGTGAAGGCGTTCCTCGAAGCGCTTTTCCATCAGAGAATGCGCTGATTCATCCAAAGTATCGCTGGGATTAATAATGTGCAAACCGCGCACATTTCCACTTGGGCAGCGGTTAATCAAAACAGCCTGTTCCAGCGCGTTCCAGTAGCTGTCATGATCCCCAATTGCAACCAGGATATCGCGAAACAGGCAGCCTTCAGGGTCCTCCGGAGAGTGCGGCGGCATAAAAACCGCCCGCGGCAGATCGGTAAAAACAGTATCTTCAAAGTGCTGCTCAGTAGTGGATGCCGTCGGTTTTATCGACTTTCCTTCGTGGAGAGCCATATATTCAGCAGCGTGGGCGGTCCGGATGGGTATGCCCAGGGCTTCCTGCAATATCGACTGCTGGTCGAGAACCCACAGATACAAATCTGTTACAGTCAGATGCAAAAATTCCTCCCGAAGGCCCGATGTATTAATCATTTCCACAACAGGACGGTAAACGTTATCGAACCAATCCAGCGCGGCCTCTTCATAGGGAATCTCCCGTTCTTGTTCAATGCCCATGTAATAACGGTGCACATCAATATGTTCCACTAAGAGAGGGTAATTCTCAGGATTATTCAGGCTGAAATCCATTCCTGGCAGGATCTGGTCCAGTCGGGTGCTTGCCAGGAATTCCACATAGGTAGCCTTTTGCTGCAGCTCTTGGGGGGTGATTGAAGCTGAAACCGGCACGCGTGTGTAGATCTCGGTCACGTATGCTTCAATCTCATCCAGCCCCATCTGCTTCGCGATTGAAACGCGGTGGTTGCCATCCAACACGAAATAAGCTTCTCCGACTTTGTACAGGCTCACCGGCGGGACGCCAGTCCCAATTGGGCTGGTCATCGCTGTTTTTACTTGCGCCCAACGGACAATATCCGCGTCGTTCAAAGGGGAAAAATTTCGGTCAAAATCCTCATTTCTCCCTACGCTGCCAACAATGTCTTTCAGTCTTACAGTTTGAAGCCCCCGGTCTACTTTATTGAACGCCTGTAGCTTTGCCGAAATTTCATCGTATGGAAGGAGGTCCATAGACTTGCCCTGAATACCAGCCCAAAAGCGCTGAAGCGCGGCTTTTGAGCGCGCTTTCTTAAAATCATCGAGTGCTTTGTGATAAGTGGTAATGTCTTTTTCCATAGGGGCAAACTCCGGAATTAAGCGCAATAAGAATCTTATCACATCATACAAGAGAGAGCGCCCAATGTTTCCATTGCTGGCCAAATGAAATTTTAACAGCAGCGCTGCAAGGCAGATGTGTCAAGGCAGATGTGTCAAGGCAAGTTAGAAATGTCCTAATCTCAGCAATTTAGAAATGTCCTATTGCGTTGATAAAGTAGTGAGAACAGGCTTTCCATTTATCTTTTTTCCATAGGTCCTCCAGGGGTGATCATAAGCAGGTGGTAACGGACTTGTATGCTCTGATTTGGAAGAGACAATCACAGCTTGCCTGGATCTTTTCTCTACTTCTTCCAGGGTAAGCATATGTCCGTCGAACCAGGCTGAGACAGAACCGGAAGCATCACAAGTGACCAAAACCTCCTGATCAGCATAAAAATAAGCAGGATGAGTGGTCACGATTTGATACACTCTGCCAGCATAGTTGATCTGCAAGGTTTTGGTGACCTTACGGAAGTCGTGAATGGAGAAAAGGAAAGCCAAATCATGTGTTTCATCCAGAGGGCGATGGAAGTCAAGGCTTGAAGCAGGCGACACAGCAAATTTGCGGTTATAGTCGCGAATAAACTGAGGCAGAAAAGCATTGGCCTGTTCATAGTTGTTGATACCCAGAAGCCTCATTTCCTTGATGAGACGATCCTGCAAAGTTTGGTTGGCTCTCTCCACCCGTCCCTTGGCTTGCGGTGAATTGGCGCAAATCAGTTCGGTATCCAGGACGCTGAGAGCCCGCTGGAACTGAGTAACCGGTTCATACTTGAGCTTATCTCTGCGATTGACCCGAAAGACGCTAAAACGGTCACTGTAGAAGGCCTTGGGCAGGCCGTGTTCCCGAAAGTAGCGTTGACACAAGCTCCCATAGCTAAAGAAGCTTTCTTCGGGGACAAATTCAGCTGCCAGGATATCGCTGGTGGCATCATCCACAAACACCAGCAAAGTGGCTTTTGGTGCGCGATCTTCCAGCCAGGCATGTTCAGAACCGTCGATCTGCACCAGCTCTCCACGATGCTTCCTCCTGGGACGAGCATAATGGGGCTCAACCTTCTTCTTGACCTTTGATTTCCAGACACCAGCTTCAATCATCATCTTTCGCAGGGTCTCTTTGCTCAAACGGATAGCTTTCATCTGCTCAACTTTTTCAGCCATCAAAGTGGGTCCAAAACCTTTTACCAGCGGATCGTTGATAAAGTTGTCAACAATCTCCCGTATCGCCGCCTCCATCTTGCGATTACTGGGTACTCCCCTCTTCCTGGATACCAAACCCGTCACGCCTTCCAACCGATATCTTTGCAGTATCCGCCGAAATTGTCGTTCGCTGATCCCCAGCCTGGCTGCCACTTCTTTTTGGCTTACTCGCCTTTCCAGTACTCCTTCAATAGCACTTTTTCGGAGTAGTTCTTTATTGTTCATTTCTATTGTCCAATTCATAGCTCCTAATCATAATTAGGACATTTCTATTTTGCTACTTTAGGACATTATCACTTTGCCAGTATACAGCGCTTATTTTCCTCTTGACTTAGTCTAATTTGTGTTATACTTTTGG
>JAAZPN010000104.1 GCA_012797215.1 Chloroflexota bacterium
ACAACTTGTACCATTCTTCGGGCTTTTCTTCCACGCGGGTTTTCCTGGTTTTCAGGTCGATGTGCAAAATTTTTCCACTGTAACCTTTCATATCAGCTCCCTTAACTTAGTTGTTTCTAAACCATTCAAGCAATGGACCAATGTATAACTGGTGTTCAGTTTTCTTCCTTGATTGGATTCCAGAACTCAATTCAAAAAAATCCTTTGGCAGTATTTTCGAATTTATTATACTCTTATTCGGAAATCTGTGGGAATTATTCTCAGATTTCCACATTTATGATGGTTGTGATTGCGATGGGATGAGATACCATGTCCATTCGTCTCTATTGGTCTTATCCTGAAAGCCCAAAAATGTCCGCCCTTTAAAATTATGAAGCCCCAGGGTGCAGGGGCTTCATAGCGGAGGGGAAAACTGGATGCTAAGCCAGAGTTTTCAAAAACAATAAAAACCTTACTTGGAAAGGCTCAATTTAATCATTTCACCCTTCTGGTCAAAAGTCATGCGCGCGTAGTGGTCGTGCGGAATCTTCTCAAATTCCACGCTTTTTCGCAGCGTGACCACATATCTCTCGCTGCCTTCAAGATAATGTTTACGAGACTTGCGATCCTTAACACCAGCTGTGTCCAATGAGAAGTTGGTCAACTGCGGATTAATGGCGACTGTGGCGTTATCCAAACCGGGCAGGTAGGCGCTGATTACTTTTTTGACATTTTCAAGAATCTCGTCCGGCATCTCTTCGGGGGAGACAACCATTTCTTCGTGAGAATCGCTGATGGTCTTGATGATCAGAGTCTTGCTTGGGCGGAGCAGCGGCTTGGGAATGTTTCGGAGGCTTTCTTTATTGGCCAGCGGGTCTCCGTAGAGGACAAAGGAGAGGATCGTCTTCTGGTCTTCGCCGTCCAAATAGCCTTGGGTCTGGGTCATGCGGCTGGCTAGCGCCAGCTTGGCTCGCATCAGCGCGTAACCAACGGGAACGCCGTTTTGAACATGCGTCCAGATGTTGTACGCCAGTAAGTCGGCCCCGACCAGCGGTTTATTGACTGAACCGTAAGCGATGCACGTGCTGCCAATGAATGATCGGCTGCCGGTGGCTAACAGGTTCATTGCCATGCTCTCCCTGGCCGTCTTTCCCAGGATATTCGCGCCGTAGCAGGCTTCGCTCAGGACAATATCCGGCGCGGGGCTGTCGTCATTGAATAACTCAGGGACAACCGCCACAGGATATTCAGGACTGTTCAATCGGCGCGTAAAATCACTCTGTCCAAACCATTCTGGCGCGTCTTTAAGTCCGTGCAAGTTGAAGTAGGCGAATCGTGGGTTAGATTTCTGTTTGGCCAATAAAGTCGAAGTATCCACTGGTGGGGAGGACTTTATCCTATCTCCGCGGTCAATCACGTTAAACACTTCTGTGCTGGGGATTTTCCAGACTTCCGCGCAATATCCCAACTGCTCGCTGCGTTTAAAGCTTTGAATTGTGGCGTTCAGGGTTTCCCTGAAATTAAAAAGCCAGTTTTCAAAAACGGTTCCGGAGATAAAGGTTTTTGCTTTAAGTTTGAGCGCGTACTCGTTATTTAGGTAGCGCAGTTGTTCAATCAGGTACACAGGATCATTGCCGGCTTCATCCGGGATGCGGCCAACGGGCCACTGCGGGATGAAATAGTTATCATCCACGGTAGCATAGGGGTTATCGGACGGGACGTAACTATCCGCGTCATCAGTGGGATTGGGGAGCTGGTGGAAGGGAACGATGTCGTTGCCGCCGACGATGAGAAGGGTGCCAATCATCTCGCCTTTTCCCGCCAGCTGCTTGTCCAGGTCGGCCAGAGCAAGTTTAAGTTTCCAGGCATCGTTTGCCAGATTGGGGGTCAAGCCTAAATCGTTGGCAATCCGCGGGTCATCCGGGACGAACACCACGCTGTTCCAACCTGGCAGCGCGGTGATTTTGATCGATAAATCCTGCATGGCGTCGATGATGACATTCGCCGTATTGCCGCCGTACTTATTGGTGAGAGCCGTCCTGGAAGTCATGAGGACGTAATTTGGGAAGCGCGCATCGGCGGTGGTAAGTTCTGTCTTGCGCATGGTCTTGGCAAGCTTGTCAAATTCAGCTTGAATTTCGTTTAATGAGTCGACAGTCTCATTCCTGGCCTTGGTGTGCTTCTCGTCTCCAAAATTGGGGGATTTGCTGAGTAAAAAGGCTTCGGGCGGCACCTCGGAATAGTCCACTTCAGCGCTGTTCGCGAACTCAGAAACCATTCGGGGTACTGTCGGGCTTCCGGAAAGCGCAGACTGAGGAGCAAGATGTTGGGCAGGCGCAGCAGGCTGCGCTGGGGTTTCAGATCCAATTCCCGCACCTGAGGCGCCGAGAGCGTTCCAGCCCAGTTCGACCGCGATCGAGGCAGGTATCGGCAAATCAAAATATACTTTCAGGTCTTCTGGCCAGATTGGTTTAAAGGTATGGTCAGCGCCAAGCAGCCGGTTAGCGACCTGTCCGCTGATGTCGTGCGCCGCGCTCCAATGGAGTTTTTCCACGCCCTGAGAGTCTTCTCCCTGCTGCATATCCGCCAAGGCAGAGAGCAGTTTTATCTGGATGCAATCCGGCCAGCGGTTTCCATAAATGCCGGACAAAGTATCCAACAGGGTCATATTTCCATTTTTGTGGATGATCTGCATGTGCAGGATGGCGGGCAAAGGCAGGTTCGGATTATGGGCGAGCGCTTGCAAAATTGCTTTTTCTGCCGCTGCCTGGTCGCCAGCCTCGTAAGCCCGGCGGGCGTTCATTAATGGCGCGAACCATTTCGCGGTGGGAGGAACCGGCGCTGGGTTGCGTTGAAGATACGCGAGCGAGGAGTGGTATTCTGCATCGATGGCCTCTCCGTTGACTAATTGGCTGAGAAGGCTCATCGCTTCAGGAAATTCCGGGTCGTAGGCAATTACTTTTTGCAGGTTGCCGACTGCCATTTCGAGGTCGCCAAGTTCCGCCAGAATGGCCGCGTAAATGTAACTTACGAGCAAATCGCCGGGATAACTCGCTAACCAAATCAGGCAGGCCTGACGAACAAACTGCAATTCGCGTTTGTTCATCGCGGTTTGAACAAGCGTAAGGAATTTCCCGCGCCTGACAATCATTGCTTCGTCATTTTTTGGAACGCGATAAGGTATCATCTTCGTTTTGGTGCCTCCTGCAAGTTGTTCACCAAATTCAGGGCAACAATCGATGCGAGCTGCCTGCGAATGACCGGATCATTGGGGGCAAACTGCGCCGCCTGACGCAGCATGCTCTCGGCGTTCTGGTAATCTTTGCTGTCTTTATATGCAGCTGCTGCCTGTATGTATGCTCTGGGGTCTTTCTCCACCATTTCGATGGCTCGGTGATAAGTTTCTAAGGCTCGCGTGCTGTCCCGGCGGTCTTGATAGGTCTGGCCAAGTTCAAGATATGCTTCAATGAGACTGGGATTGACCGCGAGGGCACGGGTTAGATAGGATAGGGCCTGGTCCAGGTTACCGCGCCTGCGACCTATGCGCCCGAGCATCAGAAGAGTCTGAGGATTTTGGCTGTCGATTTCAAGGCTGTGATGCAGGGTTTCCTCTGCCTGGGTTTGCATATTCGCTTCCAGATAATAGTTTGCCAGGGTGTTCAGCACAAGGGGGTTGTCAGGATGAGTTTCAGCGAGAACTAAGGCCGCGCCCAGACCAGTTTTCCGCTGGGCAGTCGCGTCAAGTTCAATCCCGAGCAGATCAAATGGAATTGGGTCAGCTACTAATTCCCTGGCTGACTGCAAAACGCGTTTTGCCTCCTCGTACTGGCGTCGTTTCATCAAGGCTTTGATTTTCACCAAGAGAGCGCGGCTGCTGCGCGCGTTTAGCTGTAAAACGCGATTCGCCTGTTCTTCCGCGGCAGGATAATCCTGCATCGCGAAGTGCGATTCCGCGATGGTCTCGCCGTAAATGGATTTTCCAGGATCAATACTCTCGACTTCGCGCAAGCACTGAATGGCAGCCTGATACTCGCCAAGTCGTTGGTTTATTACCGCCAAGGAGAAAAGCGCGTCTGGGTCACCCGGGAATAACTCAATGGCCTTGGTAAAGTAATCGCGCGCGGCGTGATAATCCTTTTCCTGCACTTTGACATCTCCGAGCATCTGCCAGTACTGCGCGGACTTAGGCAGAATATGCAGAGCGTCTTCAATGTGTTTGGCGGCCTTGTCGTAGACGCCGGAGTTTTCGTAGAATGAGCCAGCGATGGCGTGCCAGTCGGGCTCATCCGGCCAGATTTCAAGCGCTTGTTCGATCGCATTCGCGGCTTTTTCCGGGTCCGCTTGTTGAGCAATTGCCAACATGGCGTGCACGCAGGGATTTTTAGGTTGGCTTTCAAGTAAGTTAACAGCTTTTTGCGCGCAAACGGCGGGATTTTTAAAGAGCTGCAGAATTGCTTCCTGGTAGGCTACATCAAAATCTTCCGGAAATGCCGCGGTAATGTCCTTTATAGTCTCCGTGTCAATCTGTACTGAAAGGACCTGCGCGGCTTGCCGACTGTTCCTGACGAGCTGTTTCAGTTCCTCACCTTCATTCCAGCGTCCGGTAAACACAGCCTGTCCAATCTTGAGCGTAGGCAGCATTTCTGCCGCGGAAATGAAGCGCCCGGCGATGGAAACTTGCTCTTGATGGATTTGTTCATCCGTCTCCTCCGGGCTGAAGGGCTGGGGCATGTGCTTAACAATTCTGAGCGCGCGCGCGTTGTTGGCCACTCTGGCTTTTTCCACCAGGTACTCAGCCAATTGTTGATTGACAACTGGATTAATCTTTATTTCCGCAAGCGCGTAACGGAAGCATTTATCCGCCAGGTTCCAGGCTTGCGCTTCAAACGCTGCTACTGCCACGGCAAGCGCTTCCCAAACCCAGGTGAAATGCGCCTGGATATTGAAGGATTCCAAAGCAGAGCGGGCATATGCGTGATCCAGCATAGCTTCTGCTAATTTAAGCTCTTCTTCTGCCTGAGACCATTTGCTTTCTGGCAACGCGAGGAAAGCCCGAGAAGCATGAAAGATTGCGGAGGGAGCTTGCCGCGCAAGGAAGTGATCCAGAAGCAAGTGGGTTTTGTTTTGGTCGCGTTCTACTAAAGCGTTTACCGCGAGTAAACGCGTCAGGTCCTGATAAACCTGAGAACTGCTGTTGTTCTCCAGGAGTTCGAGCGTGGAGTCCAGTTTTTCGGACTTTCTGAGCGCGAATGCCAGTTCACTTTTTAAAAGTAGATTTTCGCTTTGATCCGATTGAAGGGCGGACGCCTGACCGGCATGCTTTTGCGCTGCAGCCAGGTCTCCAGAAGCGCGTTCCAATTGCGCGGCTCGGTACAATACCCCAGCCCTGGTGTAATCAGGAATGCCTTCGCCAAGCGCTGTACTGGCATAGGATTCAAACGCCAGGTCTGCGCCGGAGAATTCGATTTCCTTGAGCAACCCTTCGAGGTTTTGAAGCGCTGGCAAGAACTGTTTGTTGCCAACCAAGACGTCAGATTTTAGGATAGGGAAACAGGGATGATTGCCAAGTGGTTTTTCCAACTCGACTAATAGTTGCAGCGCGGAAGCGCCGTCTCCGAGTCGGAGCACCGTATAAATAAGTTCCCGACCTTCAGCAAAATCTGGCTGGGGATTATTCGCAATTGCTTGTTGGATAATGCGCGTCGCTTCAGCAGATTCGTTCATGTGCAAGTAAATATTCGCAACTTTCACATATTCTTCCGTGCTGATATCCTCGCCCTCCAGCATGCGATTAAGGGTTTCTTTAGTTTCCGCGGTGTATCCCATGTTGAGATAAGCGCGAGCCAGTGCTAGATAGAGAGCCTGTTCATCCGGTAGCAGATACAGGGTGTCTTTGAGCACCTGGACAGCTTCGCGTTCGTTGCCGTTCTTGCTGCAGAACCCGCTGTACCAGAGAACGTTGTCCAATTCTGTTGGAGCCAACTGCAGGGTGGCTTTGGCTGCCGCCAGGCTTTCTTCTGGCATGTCCGCCGCGGCAAAAGCCTCACAAAGAGTAAGACGCGCATCCAGATTGTCGGAGTCCACCAGGACCGCTTCCTGCAGCGCGGATACACTGACGTCCGGGTATCCGAGTTTGAGCGCGCACAGACCGATTTGATGCTGTAAATGGAAGTAAGTGCGTGGGGTTTTTCCGTCCGGTTGGTCCAAAAGATCAAGATATGCTTTGTAAGCGGTTTCAATTTTCCCTTGAGCGTTGTGGATATCTGCCGCGAGCACTTTGAAATCAAAGGCACTGCCATCGGGCTGCGTCTTTTCCTGAACGGCTTCCAGAAGTTGGTTGAGTTCCTTATTATCCGCGCCTGTGTTTCCCTCGCTGTGAGAGGACTGCATAAGCAAAAGGTTCGCGTAGGCTTTTAACGCCTCGTCCGATTTGCTGGAATGCCAGGCAAAGCGCAGCGGCGCCTTTGGCGCCTGATAATCTCCCAGCGCGACCATCACCTTACCAAGCGTCAAGGCCAGGTCGGGGTCTGAGGTGTAATCGGATTCCAGCGGGCTGATGACTGACCAGGCTTCATTCAGGTAACCATGGGTCAGATAAGCTTTGGCAAGGGATTTCCGAATTTCAGGGTCATCCTGATTCAGTTGAAAAGCTTGCTTGAGCACGCTAATGGCTTCGGTCGGTCTTTCGTTTTCGTAATACAGCTTGCCAAGCGCCAGCAAAATATCAGGGTTGGCAGGGAGAGCGGCTTTAGCTTTTTTCAAGGACTCCATTGCCATTTCGGACCTGCCGAGCTTCGTCCATATTTCCGCCAGGGCGAGCCAACTGGCTGGTTTTTCGGGGGCTATCGCTGATGTTTGGTCCAGTAATGTAATAGCATTCTCTTCATCGCCTTTGCCAATGTACGCGGCGCATAAGGTCACTAAGGCTTCACCGTCCAAATTATCTCTGCTGATGAAGCTTTCACAGATAGGAATTGCCAGGTCGGGTTTCTCTGCTTTAATCGCGATGTCCGCGTAGGTCAACAGGTCCGCGCGGGAAGGCTCAGCATTGGCGGAGATGAGTTCCTGGTAAATATCGAGCGCCTTTTCGGGCTGCCGGGTTTGTAGGAAAAGGTTCGCGAGGTCTTTTTTATTGGTCAGGTTATCTGGCTCAAAAAGCGCCACAAGCTCCGATGATTGAATCGCGGATTCAATTTCAGCGGTGTGTTTCTTGATCTGTCCCGCCAGTTTCAGGGTATCCAAATCATTCGGGCTGATGCGCAAGGTCTTGCTCACCAACTCGTCCGCAAGCGCGTAATCTTTGTTATCAAAGGCATAGCGCGCCGCTTTAAGCGAATCGGACTCATTCTGAAAACGGGAGATGGAAGCCATTCTTGTGGGTAGAGCCTGCAAGTCCTCTTTCTCCAGCTTCAGCGTAGCGCGCAATTCGGGGTAACGGAGAAGCAGCAGCGTTTTTTGGGTAGATGAAGGGACTTGCTCAAGCAGATCTAATGCATATTCTAATTCGCCGTGCGCGAGCAAGAATTCGGCGTATTCTTCTTTGTATACCGCAGCCTCTGGCAAGAGACTGAGGACCTCTTCCCAGGTCTTTCTGGCTTCTTCAGGGTCGGTTTTTTCAAGTTCTATAGCAAGGTCGCGCAGAAGCAGCGCCTGACTGGCTTTGAGTTGCTCAAAAGCGCTTTGCAGCGCCTGCATGGCTTCTTCCTGCTGCCCAGCAGCCAGGTTGAGGAAAGCTATTTTGCGCAGCTCAGAAACTTTCTCAAAACTTGGAACGCTCGCGATGTTTTTCTCAGACGCGTTTTCTTGAGGGGAGGCGGCCAAAAAGCTGGCAGCCAGGCGTTCGAGGACTTCAGCGCTTTCTTTTTCTTTGAGCTGCAGCAGGCATTCGCGTTGGAAGTCCAACGAGGTGCCGCTAAATAAATTGACAAGCAGTTGGAAGCGATCGTTCTCTACTGCAGGAGTGCTATCCACCGAGTGCAGGAGCAAAGAGCAAATCTTGGCAGCGTGTGCCAGTGGGGTAGTCCTGGCAAGTTCTTGCGCAAGTTCAGGCAGCTGCGGCGCGAGCGGCGGCAAGCAGGCAAAGGCGGAGCGCCAAAGGCTGAGATTACCACGCGGCGTGCTCAGGAAAGTGTAGACATCCTTCCAGCTTTTATTCAGGGAGTAGTAGCCGCGCAGCGAAAGCGCCAGGAGAGCGGCTTCTTCAAGAGTGCTTGGCTCCAAGCCTGTCAGTCGGATCGTGTCCAGCGTTTTTGAGGCTCTGTTGTTGATTGCCGCTGGGATTTTGCTCTCCGGATCGGAAAGATCCTGTGCTGCCAGTTTGGGATTAAGGCTGAAAACCGCGAGCAAACCGGGCTGCCAAAGCCTGGTATCCAGAGCCGCGAATTCCTGGAACGAGGTCAACGCGTTCTCATCGCTGAGAGCTTTCCATACCAGTGGTTCAGCGCGGAATGCGCTGACCAATGCTTTTGCCAAATCCGGATTAAAGCTGGACTTTACCAGGTTAAGAAAAAGCTCGACACCCATTTTTCAGTCCTTTCCTGGAAAGTAAGGATTAAGGAACAATGCCGATAAACGATTTGATGAAGAAATACGCGGCCGCTAAAAGAACCAAGCTAAGGAAAACGAAGAAAATTCCAATGCCAGTGTTGGAGCGCGAGAGATCGTTGAGTGAGCTGATCAGCAAGGACGCGTTCCCAACCAGCCCGGAAACACCGTCGGTAATCCCTTTTTCCGCGAGTTTGGTCGTCTGATTCGCGATGGTCTGAATGTTTTTCCCAATTGCTTGCCTGGCAAGAATCACGATACTGAGAATCAGGCATAGAATTCCCAGACCAAACAGGATGTAGGAAATCACCTGTACGACCTGATTTGTTGTAGCAACCATAAAAGCCTCCTGACAAGATTACTTGTAAGAGGCTTCGTTGCAATTACTGTGCCAGATAGAATTTCAGGCGTTGTTTTCAGCCGCGTTCAATACATCGGCAGGGAGATGATTAAGATCAATGGTTGGGTCATCGCAAAAGATGACCGCGCGTTCCATCACATTGCTGAGCTCGCGAATATTGCCCGGCCAGCTGTATTCCATCATGATTTGCATCGCGCGGGGAGCAACATCATTTATCTGGCTGCCAGAGCGCAGTGTGAATTTCCGTAGGAAGTAGCCAACCAGATCCGGGATATCCTGTTTACGGGCCGAAAGTGGGGGCAGATCGAGATCAGAGACCTTCAGGCGGTAATACAAGTCCTCACGGAAGGTCCCATTGGCAATCATTTCTTTAAGGTTGCGGTTGGATGCAGCCAGGATTTGAACATCGACGTTAATCAGCGCGTTTCCGCCCAGGCGTCTGAAGGAGCGCTCTTCGATCGCGCGCAGCAATTTGGCTTGAAGATCCATCGGCATTGAGGCGATTTCGTCCAGGAATAAGATGCCGTCGTCAGCCACTTCCATTAAACCAATTTTTTTGTGCGTGGCGCCAGTAAACGCGCCGGCTTCGTGACCAAATAGCTCAGACTCGAACATGGTGCTGGGGATAGCTGGGCAGTTGATGTCCACAAAGGGTTTTCCGGAACGGACGCCAATCTTGTGGATATAGCGCGCTAAAACTTCTTTCCCTGTGCCGGTGGGTCCGGTGATGAGCGCTGAAATTCCACTTTCAGCGGTACGGCGGGCGTGGGCGATGATTTGTTTTATCGCTGGAGTCTCGCCTACAATGAAATTTTTC
>JAAZPN010000010.1 GCA_012797215.1 Chloroflexota bacterium
CCAGTCGTATCTCTGGGCGCGGCAGTCTTTTGCCCTCCCCCTGGGGGAGGGGCAGGGGAGAGGGTCTTTTGCTTTCCCTCTTCACTCTCGCCGCGTTTCGCTCGCGATGACGAACTGACAGGCAGATCGCCACGCTGCGCTCGCGATGACAAACGGACCAGCAGGTCGCCATGCCCGGCCACAATGCGGCGGGCACAGGCCTGGCTGCGCTCCTCGCACTAATATCCGCCAGGTCCCCCCCGCGTAAATGCAGCGCCTCCTGCCTGCTAAGACCAGTCAGAAGCTTATATAATCTATGGTATTGCCCCCCTAATAGATGTATACTCATCGGGTTTCCTCTTTCAACGAAACTTAGGAGTAAAAATGTCTGACCTGACAAGATTTCTGGTCCTTTTGGGTGCCCTTTTGCTGCTGTTTTTGCTTTCCGGCATCCGCTTCATCCCCAACAACCGCATCGGAATTGTGGAAAAGCGCTTCGGGCGCCGCTCGCTCAAATCCGGCTTCATTGCCCTGCACGGCGAAGCGGGCTACCAGCCCCACGTGCTGCGCGGCGGCCTGCACTTCCTGATGCCCATCCAATATCGGGTGCACATCGCCCCGCTTGTCACCATCGCGCAAGGCAAAATTGGTTACGTCTTCGCGCGAGACGGCGAGCCCCTGAGCGCGATGCAGGTATTGGCATCCAATACGACTGCCAACAACTTCCAGGACGTCACGCACTTCCTGACGAACGGCGGTCAGCGCGGTCCACAGCGCCAAATCCTGCGTGAAGGCACCTTCGCCATCAACCTTGCGCAATTTGTGGTCATAACCGAAGAACGCGTTTATTACCTTGCCCTCAGCCGCGACGACCAGATGGTTATCGAGAATATGACCTCGGTCATCAAAGAACGCAAGGGCTTCTCTCCTGTTGTAATCAAAGACCAGGACGACCTGATTGGCATTGTCACTGTGCACGACGGCCCCTCCCTGCCCTCCGGCGAAATTATCTCCCCGATTGTCGGCTCAGATATGAACGACAGCGCGACTTACCATAACAACTTCCAAATGCCCGACCGTTTCATCGTGGCCTCCGGTCTGCGCGGTCGGCAGCTGCAGGTGTTGGTGGAAGGCACTTACTACCTCAACCGCCTGTTTGCCACCGTGGAAATGATTCACAAAACTATCGTCGAAGTGGGTTTCGTGGGCGTGGTCGTTTCCTATACTGGCAAGGTCAGTGAAGACCTTTCCGGTCTGGATTACCGCCACGGCGAGCTGGTTAGCAAAGGCAGCCGCGGCGTGTGGAGCGATCCGCTCCTGCCTGGCAAGTACGCCTTCAATACCTATGCTGGCAAAGTGGTAATGGTGCCGACTACCAACATCATCCTCAAGTGGATCAAATCCGAAGTTGGTTCGCACAACCTGGACGAGAACCTCTCCGAGGTCTCGCTCATCACCAAAGACGCCTTCGAGCCGTCCTTGCCGCTTTCAGTTGTCATCCACATTGACTATCAAAAAGCCCCGTTAGTGGTGCAGCGTTTTGGCGATGTGAAGAAACTGGTGGAGCAGACCCTCGACCCGATGGTTTCGGCTTACTTTAAGAACATCGGTCAGATGCGCACTCTGATTGAACTAATCCACGAACGCAACGAAATCCAGCGCCAGTCCAGCCAGGAAATGAAGGATAAGTTCCTGCACTACAACCTGGAACTGGAGGAAGTGCTGATTGGCACGCCAACCACCAGCGGCGAGGATAAGAATATGGAAATCATCCTCAACCAACTGCGCGCGCGCCAAATTGCCGTGGAGCAAATCGAGACTTTCCAGCGCCAACAACTCGCGGCGCAAAAGGAACGCGAACTTCGCGAAGCGCAAGCCCGCGCCGAGCAGCAGCGCAATATTACCGAATCCGAGGTGAGCATCACAGTGCTTTCTAACCAGGGTAAGGCGGATTACGCCCGCGCGGTGCAGCAAGCCGCCCAAATTCGCGCGCTGGCCGAGGCCGAAGCCGAAAAAATTGCCCGCACTGGTATCGCCCAGGCTATCGCCACCGAAGAACAGGTCGCTGCGTACGGCGGACCACAGTTCCAGGTGACGCAGCAGGTCATGAACCGCTTTGCCGAAGCCGTGCAGCAGTCCCGCGTGGACGTGGTGCCACGAGTGGTGGTTGGCGGAGCTGGCGCCGAAGGTGGCGCGACCGGCAGCAGCATCATGGAAGGCTTGCTCAC
>JAAZPN010000011.1 GCA_012797215.1 Chloroflexota bacterium
GACCTGGCTTTTCTGCAAAAAGCGGGCATACTGCGCTCTAATCCTACGCTGGATACTTATGAACTGGCATCGGTGCTGATGCCCAGCGCGGCGCGTTACAGTCTCGGCGCGCTGACCAGCCAGCTGGGGGTGCTGCTGCCCGCCACGCACCGCGCGCTGGATGATGCCCGTGCCACGCACGCGGTCTATTTAGAGCTGATGAATCAGCTTGAGCGACTGCCGATTGAGCTGGTCGCTGAAATCCTGCGCTTGAGTGAGGGACTCGCTTGGAATGGCGAACTGCCTTTCCGTTGGACGCTGCAAAAGCTTACCCGTCAGGGCATCAAGCCCAAAAAAGGCGGCAGCGAAACCGGAGCCCTGTTTGCCACCGCGAAAGCGGTTCAGACGAAACCCTTGGTGCCGGCTGCCGCGCCGACGCCGCTCAATTCCGAAAGCCTGGCAGCCGCGCTGGAACCCGGTGGCGAGTTTGACCGCCAGTTTCCGGGCTTTGAACACCGTTCTCAGCAGGTTCAGATGCTGCGGGCAGTCGCGGATGCTTTTTCTCAGCAGAAACACCTGATGGTGGAGGCTGGCACAGGCACTGGCAAGTCTTTGGCATACCTTATTCCCGCCGCCGCCTGGGCGCTCCGGAATGGGGAGCGCGTGGTGATTTCCACCAATACCATCGCTCTGCAGGACCAGCTTGTCAATAAAGACATTCCCGACATGGTCGCAGCCCTGGATCTGGATATTAACGTCTCGGTGCTGAAAGGCCGCAACAATTACCTTTGTCCGCGCCGCCTGAACTTGCTGCGCCGACGTCAACCGGAAACGGTTGATGAATTGCGCGTATTGGCCAAGGTTTTGGTGTGGCTGCAGTCCAGCGACAGCGGTGACCGCAATGAGATAAATCTGAATGGTCCCGTGGAACGGTCGGTGTGGTCGCGCCTTTCAGCGGAGGATGAAGGCTGCAAACTGGAAACCTGCCTCAAGCGCACCGGCGGACGCTGTCCGTACTACCGTGCCCGCATTGCGGCTGATTCAGCCCATATCCTGATTGTCAACCACGCCCTGCTGCTGGCCGACGCGGCGGCAAACGGACGCGTTCTGCCGGAATACCACTACCTGATCGTGGACGAAGCGCATCATCTCGAATCGGCGACAACGGACGCGATGTCCTTCAGATTGCGGGCGCCGGATGTGACCCGCCTGGTGCGTGAGCTTGGCAGCGCAGAGCAAGGCTTGTTTGGCAGGCTGCTCGCGTTGGCGCAAACAGAACTTAAACCTTCGGAGCTGGCAGCCCTTACAAACGCAGTTGAGCAAGCCACGGACCAGGCTTTCCGCCTGGATAATGCCATCACCGCCTACTTCCGCGCTTTGGACAACGCGATGACAGAAATGCAGGAAGGTAAACCCGCCAGCCAATACGCCCAGCAAGAACGCATTACCGAAAGCAAGCGAAAGGCGCAATTTTGGTTCGACGTGGAAATCACCTGGGAAAGCGCTCAAATCTGTTTGCATGACCTCTTGAACGCGATTAAGACCATTCGCGAAGGCGTGCGGGGACTGGCTGATTCTGAAGATGAGGAAGTTGAAGACCTGCTGGGCATTTTGGGCACGATGAGCCTGAACTTCCTCGAAATTGACGCCCAGCTGGAGGGTCTGACAATGAAACCGGACCCAAACACGATTTACTGGGTAGAACAAGACCCGCTGCAGCATCGGCTGACGCTGCAAGCCGCCCCGCTTGAAATCGGCAAACTGATGGAAAAGACGCTCTGGTACAGCAAGGAGAGCGTCATTCTCACTTCCGCTACGCTCACAACGCATGGCGAGTTTGATTACCTGCGGCGGCGGTTGAACGCTGAGGATGCCGAGGAATTGACCGTTGGCTCTCCGTTCGATTATGAAAACTCAGCTCTGGTTTACCTTGCGCGGGATATTCCCGAGCCCAAAGAAGCTTATCCTTTCCAGAAAGCGGCAGAAGAAGCCCTGGTGCGGCTGGCAAAAGCGACCGGAGGCCGGATGTTGGCGCTTTTCACCTCGTACGCCCAGCTGCAAAAGACCTCACGCGCTATCGAAGGCCCCCTGGCAAAGGCGGATATTACGGTCTACGAACAAGGAGAGGGCGCTTCCGCGTCCGCGCTGCTGGATGTGTTCAAAGAGACGCCGCGGGCTGTTCTACTCGGTACGCGCGCGTTCTGGGAGGGCGTGGATGTGCCCGGCGAAGCTCTCTCGGTTTTAGTGATCACCAAGCTGCCTTTTGATGTACCTTCCGACCCGATTGTAGAAGCGCGTTCAGAAAGCTTTGATGACCCATTCAACGAATACATGCTGCCTGAGGCTATCTTGCGCTTCCGTCAGGGATTTGGCCGTTTGATTCGCACCCAAACCGACCGCGGCGTAGTCGCGATTCTGGATAAACGCATCCTCAGCAAGCAGTATGGGCGCCTTTTCATGGAGTCCTTGCCTGGCTGCACGGTAGTTGAAGGCTTTCTTGCCAACCTGCCGGAAAAAGCAGCCAGCTGGCTGGGTACCTGAGAATCTTCTTTACGCAGTCCAATCCCTGACGCAGGCTCTTCTCGTATTGATTAATGTGTCATGCTGAGCCGCAGGCGAATCATCTTGTCCTGCAAGCAGGATCCTTCACTTTGTTCAGGATGACAAAAGTTCTGTCGTTGCGAGGGGGCGCCAGCGACCGCGGCAAAGGATTCGTC
>JAAZPN010000105.1 GCA_012797215.1 Chloroflexota bacterium
ACTGGTTTCGGCGTAATTTTCACCGTGCGCGAGGCGATGAAGCACCTGGGTCTCACCCCCTCAGAATGCACAGTCGCGCTGCAAGGCTTTGGCAACGTGGCGCAGTACGCCTCGATTGGTTTCAAAGAGATTTTGGGCGGCAAGGTTTCGTGCGTTTCCTGCTGGGACCGCGACGACAAGGTCTCGTACACCTTCAGCAAGGAAGACGGCGTGGACCCGTGGTTCCTGAAAGGCATCACCGACCAATACGGCACGATTAACAAGGAAAAAGCCCGCGAAGCCGGATATCAGATCGAAGACGGCGGCGCCTGGATTAGCAAGCCCGTGGACGTGCTCATCCCTGCCGCGCTGGAAGGTCAGATTAACGCGGAAACCGTGCGGCTCATCAACCCGAGTGTGAAAATCCTGGCGGAAGGCGCTAATGGACCCACCACGCCCGAAGCGGATGTGGTCTTGAATGAGCGCGGCATCTTCATCGTGCCGGATTTCTTGTGCAACTCCGGCGGCGTGACCGTCTCGTACTTTGAGGGCGTGCAGAATGATATGAATTTCTACTGGACGCGCGAAGAAGTGCTGGACAAGCTGAACAACAATATGACCACCGCCTTCAAGGGCGTACTGGACATGTCTGTGCAGCAGAACGTGAGCATGCGCGACGCGGCGTACATGGTGGCCATCCACAAGGTGGTCAAGGCCATGGAACTGCGCGGCTGGATTTAGTTCTGCGCTGAAACTGAGCACAAGACAGCCCGACCGAAAGGCCGGGCTGTTTTGTTATCCTGAGCCTGCAAAGGATCTTGCTTGTGAAAACCAGATTCTTCACTGCGTTCAGAATGACAAAAATCATTTCCTGTCATCCTGAGCCTGCGAAGGATCTTGCTTGTGAAAACCAGATTCTTCACTGCGTTCAGAATGACAAGCGCATTGGAAGCTTTATCACTGTATCTGTTAAGTATCAGAATGACAGATCAAACGAGGCCGTCCCCCTTTCCTTCCTTTCGTGTATAATAGGCCGATGCCAAAAACCGAGAACGCCAACGACCAAAAGCATATCCTGCAGGAACAGCAAACCGTCTCCAAGATGATCCGGCTGTACTGCCGCGCCAGGCACCAGCCAAAAGGTGAGCTGTGCGCGGAGTGCGAGCAGTTGCGCGCTTACGCCCTGCTCCGCATTGAACGCTGCGCTTTCCAACCGGATAAACCCACCTGCGGCAAATGCCCGGTGCACTGCTACCGCCCGGATATGCGCGCGCGCATTCGGGCAGTGATGCGCTACGCGGGCCCGCGCATGCTGACGGTCGACCCGATTGCGGCGGTCCGACACCTCGTCAGAACATTCCGCAAACCCAGCGCCAAGGTCCGTCAGGCTATCCAAAGGCAAAACGACCCCGCCTGACGTGGCGATAAGCCCTTTCCGCATTCAAATATCTGAACTTCCTACCGCATCTGGGCCGCAGCTTTGTATCCCTGCGCCCGAAAACGCACGCCAGAGCATCGGGTTCACCCTTCTCAAGTTTGGATTAACTGTTGAGAAATTTGATTCCCCGAATAATTTGTGATTCATGAAAAAACGTGCTATTGTGTAAGTGGAGCAAATTGTCCATCCAACTGTGTTTTCCAAACACGAAAGAACAACCCCATACGCCCAGCCTAACCCGAACAAACTTGGGGCAATTGTGTCTCGACTGTGCGCGGTGCGATCAGTGGAAAGGAGTCCAAAATGAAAGCACCAAAAGAAATCGGCAAGTTGGTTGCGTTCGAAATCGGGTATGAAAAGCTGCCAGAAGAAGTACGCGACTTGACCGTCTATTTGTTTGATCCTGAGGGGAAGTTGCTGGGCTCGGCGCCGGTGAAGAAAGACCGGACCAGCCTGCCGCTTGAAATTGCCCAGACGAAGGGCGCCCAAATCCTGGTTGCTCCAACCATCCCAGGGAAGAGAAAGCCGAAGCTGGAAGACTTGCGCAAGGCGGACGCTTTTGAACCCAAATATGTATTCGACCCTCACAAACCGCTGCAGGTTTTGCAGCCTATTCCGATTGACATTTCAAAATTGTGGCTGATGTGCCGGTGCGTGGTGAAAGGAAAGGTTGTCAAACCGGCCATCGTCAATGGCACGCTCGTTTACCGCCCGGTCTGTGGCGCAAAAGTTCACATTTGCGAGGTGGACAAGCTCTGGTTTCTGATCCCGCGGCTGCCCAAAGACGTCATCTTCCACATGCGCGATGAACTGATTAAGGACTGGAAGAAATACCGCTTGCTCCCAAAACCGCCCGTAATCAAGTTCCCGTGGCCGCCGCCCCCACCTGACCCATATCGCATTTTCCCTGTCCGTCCGCAGGAAATGGAAGCTCCTGAGGAACGGGTAACTCCTATAAATTTACCTTCCACTTTTGGCGGTGAAGGCTTATTGAGCCCCGCGCGTTCTTCGTATTGGTACCATCCCAATTGGTTGAACCCACAGCCCGAACCACCTCTGCCGGATTACATCACGCC
>JAAZPN010000106.1 GCA_012797215.1 Chloroflexota bacterium
ACCGATGACCTGGAAGACGCGATGACCATGGTGGAAGAAGCTGTCCGGCAGGACATCCCCAAATCCATCGGCCTGATTGGCAACGCCGCCCAAATCTTCCCCGAACTGGAAATGCGCGGCGTCGTGCCGGACGTGGTGACCGACCAAACCCCGGCGCACGACCTCTTGAGTTACGTCCCCGCCGGCCTGAGTGTGGAAGAGGCTGCCGTGCTGCGTAAAAGCGACCCCAAACGTTACGCCGAGCGTTCCCAGGAATCCATTGCGCGCCACGTGGAAGCCATGCTGGCCTTCCAGAAAAAAGGCGCGGAAGTGTTTGATTACGGCAACAATCTGCGCCAGCGCGCCTTTGACTGGGGCGTAAAACAGGCTTTTGACTTCCCGGGCTTTGTGCCTGCCTATATCCGACCGCTCTTTTGCGAAGGCAAAGGCCCCTTCCGCTGGGTGGCGCTCTCCGGAGACCCCGAAGATATCTACCGCACCGATGAGGCCATCGCGGAGCTTTTCCCCGAGGACGCGCACCTGCAGCGCTGGATTCGCATGGCGCGCGAGAAAGTGCCCTTCCAGGGGCTGCCCTCCCGCATTTGCTGGCTGGGCTACGGCGAACGCGCCCGGGCTGGCCTGCGCTTTAACGAACTGGTGGCCCAGGGCGTCATCAGCGCTCCGATTGTCATCGGGCGCGACCATCTGGACGCAGGCTCGGTAGCCTCCCCGAACCGGGAAACCGAAGCCATGCTGGACGGCACCGACGCGGTAAGCGACTGGCCAATCCTGAACGCGCTGATTAACGCGGTCAATGGCGCCACCTGGGTCTCGTTCCACCACGGCGGCGGCGTGGGAATTGGCTTCAGCCAGCACGCCGGCCAGGTTATTGTCGCCGACGGCACCCCCGAGGCGGCCGCCCGCCTGCAGCGCGTGCTCACCTCCGACCCCGGCATGGGCGTGGTGCGACACGCGGACGCGGGCTACCCGCAGGCCATTCAATTCGCGCGCGCGCACGGCATCAAAATCCCGATGCTCCCCCAGGAATAACGGACGGACGCGGATGAAGCAAAAAGGACTGCGCATTTTCTTTTTTATTCTGGCGATTCTGCTTGGGGCGGGCGCAGGAATGGCTTTTGGCTGGCTCTTTATGCCGGCTTCCGCGCCAAAAAATGCCGACCTGCCGCAGCTTCGCGCCGATTACAAAACCGACCTGGCTCTCATGGTCGCAGAGACCTACGCGCGGGAGAAAGACCTGTACGCTGCGCTGGACCGGCTGGCGCGCATTGAACCGGATGACCCTTACTCTCTGCTGGTGAACGCTGTCAATTACGCCCAGGGTGTTGGATATCAGGAAAGCGATGTAAACCTGATTAAAGCCCTGATTGACGCGATAGACCCCGCGGCGTACCGGGATTGGTCGGAAAGGCAGGGCAACCATGGACAACAATAACCAGTCCCATCTATACCTCATCACCGGCCTGATTTTTGGCATCGCGCTGGGCCTGCTCATTTCGTTGGTGATTGCCCCCGCGGTGCATCAGGTCGCCCTGCCGGAAGAGCTTAGCGCGCCGTCAAAGGCGGAATACCGGCTGAATATCGCGCGCGCTTTTCAAGCCTCTCAAAATCTGGAGCGTGCCCAGAGCCGCCTGGCACTGCTGAAAGACC
>JAAZPN010000001.1 GCA_012797215.1 Chloroflexota bacterium
CGCCCACAGATATGACCGCTCGGTCACCTGCCAGTTTGCTGCGGCCGTACACGTTCAGGGGCGCGGGTTCATCGCTCTCCAGGTAGGGGCTGCCCTTTGCGCCATCGAAGACATAATCGGTGGAATAATGCACCAGCGGCACGCGCAGGCGCAGGGCTTCTTCCGCCAGCACCGCCGGCGCCTGGGCATTCACGCGGTAAGCCAGTTCGCTCTCGGTCTCCGCCCGGTCCACGGCGGTGTACGCGGCGGGATTAATGATCAGGTCCGGGCGTGCCTCGCGCACGACCAGGCGCAGTTCCTCCGGCTTGCTGAAGTCCACTTGCGGATAATCCAGCGCTACGACCTCACCCAGCGGGGCGAGCGCGCGCTGCAGTTCCCATCCCAGCTGCCCGCCGCGCGCAAACAGCAGGATTTTTCTCACGCCTGAAGTCCTTTCACAAAGCGCAGCAGGTGCTGACCGTACTCATTGCCGGCCATTTCTTCGGCGCATTTCATCAGCTGGGCTTTATCAATAAATCCCATGCGGTAAGCGATCTCTTCCACGCAGGAAATCATCATGCCCTGCCGGTCTTCCACCGCCTGCACGAACATAGCGGCCTGCAGCAGGCTCTCATGCGTGCCGGCATCCAGCCAGGCTACGCCTCTGCCCAGCACCTTCACCTGCAGCTTAGCTTCTTCCAGGTAGCGCCGGTTGATGTCCGTGATTTCAATTTCACCGCGCGGGGAAGGTTTCAGCTCCTCAGCGTAGCGAATGACGTTATTATCATAGAAGTAAATGCCAGGGACAGCAAAGTTCGAGCGCGGGTGGGCTGGTTTTTCTTCCAGGCTGATGGCCTTGCGATTCTCGTCGAACTCCACCACGCCGTAGCGCTCTGGGTCCCGCACGGGGTACGCGAAAACAACCGCGCCGTCTTTCAACTCGGCAGCGCTGCGCAGCACTTCCGGCAAGCCGTGCCCAAAGAAAATATTATCGCCCAGGATCAGGCAGGCGCTTTCGCCCGCCAGAAATTCTTTGCCAATCAGAAAGGCATCCGCCAGGCCGCGCGGAACAGCCTGAACAGCATAAGTGAACGACAAACCCCATTGGGAGCCATCCCTCAGCAGGCGTTGATACAGAAACTGCTCTTCGGGCGTGGTGATTACCAATATTTCCCGGATGCCCGCCAACATCAGCATGGACAGGGGGTAATAAATCATTGGTTTATCGTAAACCGGCAGCAGCTGCTTGCTGACTGCCATCGTGAGAGGGTAGAGCCGGGTGCCTTTCCCGCCTGCCAGAATAATTCCCTTCATGTTCAACCCTTCCTGTCGCTGTAGTTTTTCTGCACCCAGCTGCTGTAATCAGAATTCCGCGTGACGGATTGCACCCATTCCGGATGCTCCAGGTACCACGCGACGGTATCCAGCAGCCCTTGTTTGAGCGAGTGGCGCGGCTGCCAGCCAAGCTCATTCTGAATCTTGGTGATATTGATGTCGTATCGCCGATCATGCCCGGGGCGGTCCGCCACGTAGCTGATCAAGTTTTCGTGCGGCGCCCACACGGAACGCGGCTGAAGTTCGTCCATAATCTGGCAAATCGTGCGTACGATTTCAATATTAGGCGGCTGGTTATCCCCTCCCACGCAGTAGGTCTCGCCAACCTGACCGCGGGTGGCCACCTGCCAGATAGCTTCACAGTGGTCATCCACATACAGCCAATCGCGGATTTGCATGCCGTCACCGTAGACTGGCAAGGGTTTGCCTGTGTTGGCATTCATGATCATCAGCGGGATTAATTTCTCGGGGAATTGGCGTGGGCCGTAGTTGTTGGAGCAGTTGCTGATGCTGATGGGCAGCCCGTAGGTTATGTGATACGCCCGCACAAAGTGGTCGCTGGAGGCTTTGGAGGCCGCGTACGGCGAGCGCGGTTGGTAAGGAGTGCTTTCCTCAAAAGGCGGCTCTTTGCGCGTCAGCGTACCAAAGACCTCATCGGTAGATACATGGTGAAAGCGCGCCTGCTCCACGGGAACAACTTTATCGACCAGCCAGGCTTTACGCGCGGCTTCCAGAAGCGTAAAGGTGCCCAACACATTGGTCTGCACAAATACACCGGGGTCGTGAATGGAGCGGTCTACATGCGTTTCAGCGGCAAAATGCACCACGGTATCAATCCTGTGTTCTGCGAAGAGTCGGTCCAGCAAGGCGCGGTCCGCGATATCCCCCTGGA
>JAAZPN010000107.1 GCA_012797215.1 Chloroflexota bacterium
CCCAGCAACCCGAAAATAATACTGTCCGCGTGACGCTCCAGGCGCTGGCAGCGGTGTTGGGGGGAACCCAATCTCTCCACACCAACAGCATGGACGAAGCGCTGTGGCTGCCAACCGAAAAATCTGTTCAGGTAGCTTTGCGTACGCAGCAAATTATTGCCTACGAGTCCGGAGTTGCTGATTCCGTTGACCCGCTGGCCGGCTCCTACCTGATTGAACATCTGACGGACCAGATTGAAGAAAAAGCGGCTGAATACATTCACAAAATCGATGAGTTAGGCGGCGCTTTGAAAGCGATTGAGTACGGTTTTATCTCCAACGAGATCCAGGATGCAGCCTTTAGCGCTCAGCGCCGGTTGGAGATGGGAGAAGATGTGGTGGTGGGGGTAAACAAATTCCAACAGGAGGAGACCATCGAGCTGGAATCCCTGCGGATCAATCCAGTGATTGAAGCGCAGCAAAAAGAGCGTCTTGCGCACCTGCGGCAAACAAGAGACGCGCAGCGGGCAGCGGAATTATTAGGCCAACTCGAGAACGCCGCAAAGGGACATGAAAACCTGATGCCGCTGTTCATCACTTGCATCGAAAACAAATTGACCTTGGGCGAAATCTGCAACCTGCTCCGCACTGTCTGGGGCGAATACAGAGCCCCGAGTTTTATCTAAAGGATGCTATGAAACCAATCAAAATTAACCATGTTGCCATCGTTGTCAGGGATATTGATGAATCCCTCGATTTCTGGGTAAAAGCTTTTGGCTTGCACCTCGACCATGTCGAGGATGTTCCCTCGCAAGCATCCAAGGTGGCATTCTTGCCGCTGGGGGAGAGTGAAGTGGAGCTTGTTCAGCCGACTACGGCAGACAGTGGTATGGCAGCCTACCTGGAAAAGCGAGGCGAAGGCATGCATCATCTGTGCATTGAGGTTGAGGATATTGACGCCGCGCTTGCTCACCTGAAGGAAATGGACATCCGCTTGATTAACGCAGTGCCAGAAGTGCTGCCAGGAAGAAAGATGGCATTCATCCACCCCAAAGCAGTCAATGGCGTATTAATTGAGCTCTATCAGCTCACGGAGGACGTATAGCTCCCGGCTCACATCCGCGCTGTTTTTAGCGGATAAAACACTTACCAATGGGAAATACCAGCAAAAAGGAGAGAATATGCTGATAACCAACGGGAAAATTGTCAGCTGGGGGCAGAATGCTGAAATCATGGAGGGAAAGGCCCTGCGCTTGCAGGATGGGCTCATTGAGGCTATTGCGGAAGAGAGCCTGCTGAGACGCGCCTACCCAGAGGATGCAATCCTTGATGCTGGCGGGCAGTTGGTGATGGCCGGCAATATTTGCGCGCACACGCATTTTTATGGAGCGTTCTCGCGCGGCATGGCGATCCCAGGAGAGCCACCCGCGGATTTCCCATCCATCTTAAGCAGCCTATGGTGGAAGCTGGATAAGGCGCTGGATGAAGATGCCGTGCGCTATTCCGCTTTGGTATGCCTGGTTGATGCCATCAAATACGGTACCACCACGCTGTTTGACCACCACGCCTCGCCCAATTTCATTGACGGCTCTCTTGATATCATCGCAGAGGCTGTCAGCCAGGCGGGTCTGCGGGCTTCGTTATGTTACGAAGTGACAGACCGGGATGGTGAGGAGCGCGCGCTTGCTGGCATCCGCGAAAACGCCCGATTCATCGAACAGGTTGCCAATGGGGCAATTAGCCCGCTTATCAAAGCGCATTTCGGCTTGCATGCCAGCCTGACCGTTTCGGCAAAGACATTGGAACGCTGCCTGGCGGCCAATACGCGCGCAGCCGGTTTCCATGTGCACGCCGCTGAAGGCTTGGTCGACCAGGAAGACAGCCTGTCGAAATACGGAAAACGGGTGATTGAGCGCTTTTATGAGCAAGGGGTTTTAGGAGAAATTAGCATTTTAGCCCACGGCGTGCATGTCAGTGAGCATGAATTGGAGCTGTTGGCAGAAACAAACACATGGCTTTCTCATCAACCGCGCTCCAATATGAACAACGCGGTTGGAGTGGCTCCTGTATTGGACATGCTGGAAAAGAGAGTGCGTGTAGTCTTGGGAAACGATGGCTTTTCCAATGCCATGTGGGAAGAATGGAAAGCAGCTTATTTCATCCAGAAAGACCATGGGCAGGATCCCCGCTTGATGAATGGCTACGACGTCCTGAAGATTGCTGTAGAGAATAATTCACGTCTAGCCACTCAAACATATGGCGGTTTGCGTGTAGGCGAAGTGGTGCCAGGCGCAGCTGGGGATTTAATCCTGGTCGATTATCATCCAATCACGCCACTGACAGCGGATAATCTTCCCTGGCACATCCTATTCGGTTTCAGGGATGGCATGGTTACCAGTACTATTGTAGCTGGCCGGCCGTTGATGGTTGACCGAAAACTTCTTTGGCTTGATGAAGCAGAAATCGCGGCGAAAGCGCGGGAAGCTGCCTTGCGCATCTGGAAAAAAATAGAGTAGAAAGAGAATCAGAATGACGTACACACTTGGCATGATTGGTGGAACAGGAAGAGAAGGAAAGGGCTTGGCGTATCGCTGGGCAAAAGCGGGGCACCGAATTATCATCGGTTCTCGTTCTCAAGAAAAAGCCGTGGCTGCCGCGGCGGACCTAACGGCAATGCTGCCGCAAGAAGCAAGTGTTGCGGGTATGACTAATGCGGAAGCGGTCGCGCAGTGCGATATCGCTGTTCTGACGGTCCCATTTAGCGCGCATGCTGATACGCTGACAAGCTTGAAAGATTTGCTGCAGGGGAAAATATTGGTAGATGTTACCGTTCCTTTAAATCCTGCAAAAGTCACGCGCGTGTCTATGCCGCCAGAAGGCTCGGCCGCGCAGCAAGCCCAGAAGATTCTGGGAGAAGGCGTGCAAATTGTTTCAGCGTTTCAGAATATTGCTTACGAGCATTTGTTGAATGACGAAAAAGTGGAATGTGACGTCTTGGTGTGCGGAACTGGTAAGGAAGCACGCCGGATTGTGATTGGATTGGTTCAGGACGTGGGACTGACTGGCTGGGATGCTGGCGTTATTGACAATGCGGTTGTGATTGAAGGGTTAACCTCCATACTGATTGGTCTCAATATTCAGCACAAAGTCAGCTCAGCAGGGATAAAAATCACAGGAATTCCAGAATAAATGTCTGTGTCCCGACGTTTGATTCTGAGCACCGTCCCCAATTTGCCTGAGATTAGGCCTGGGGACAATCTTGCTGAATTGATTTACAAGTCCATCATTGGCAATAACATGACGATTGAAGATGGTGACATATTTGTTATTGCCCAAAAAATCGTTTCAAAATCCGAAGGCAGATTGGTAAATCTATCCACGGTTATTCCCAGCCAGCGCGCGTTGGAAGTCGCGGCGAAAATTAATAAGCGGCCAGAACTTGTGGAGCTGATCCTGTCAGAAAGTAACGAGGTTCTGCGCACGCGGCCTGGCACGATAATTGTTGAACATAAAAGCGGATTTGTGTGCGCTAACGCGGGCATTGACCATTCCAATGTTTGTGGTCCATGGGGGCAACCAGAGGATTGGGTGCTGCTGCTGCCAGAGAATGCCGACCAATCCGCACAGACTCTCCGAGAAGGCTTGCAGCGCCTAAGCAACAAACAAATCGGGGTCCTGATCATCGACTCACACGGCAGAGCATGGCGCAACGGAATTGTTGGCGTCAGCATTGGTTTGGCTGGAATGCCTGCTATGGTGGACATGCGCGGAAAGCCCGACAGATTCGATTATTCATTGCGTGTCACTGTCATTGCTGCCGCGGATGAACTTGCGGCTGGCGCGTCGTTGATGATGGGTCAGGCTGCTGAAGGGACGCCGGTTGTTTTGGCGCGCGGATTTCCTTATGAACTTGCGGAAGACTGCGCGGCGCGCCTCGTTCGCGAGAGAAAATTCGATTTGTTCCGATAATATGAAATCCGACCTTCCAGAATTTACAGACTTACGGGTTGCGGCGCTCGCGGGAGGTGTGGGCGGAGCCAAACTTGTCCGCGGACTTGACCGCATCTTGCCGCCTGGAAGACTGACCACAATTGTTAATACTGGTGACGATTTCGAGCATTTTGGATTACACATTTCTCCGGACCTGGACAGCGTGTGTTACGCGCTCGCTGGGCTGGCGGATCCCGTCAAAGGTTGGGGCAGAGTTGATGAGACCTGGCAAGTTCATGAAGCGCTGCTTGACCTCGACGCGCCGACCTGGTTTCAACTTGGCGATAGAGACCTCGCCCTGCACCTTGAACGCACCCGTCTGATGCAAGCTGGTTGGAGTTTAAGCGCGGTTACCAGCCATTTTTGTGAGCGCTGGAATGTGGGCAGCCGAGTTATTCCGATGACGGATGAACCCTTCCGCACCCAAGTTCGAACCACTGAGGGAAATCTGCTCGACTTCCAGGAATACTTTGTGCGCGAAAAATGTCTGCCGAGCGTGCGAGAGTTCCTGTTTACGCACGCGGAGAACATTCAACCTTCTGCGGAGGTCTTGCCTGCCCTTAAAAACGCGGATATGGTGGTGCTTTGTCCTTCTAACCCATGGGTGAGCATCGATCCAATTTTGAATCTCCCGGGCATTCTCGATGTCCTGACGGAAAAGATAGTGCTGTCGGTGTCCCCGATTATTCAAGGGAAAACAATCAAAGGTCCAGCCGCAAAAATGTTCGTTGAGTTGGGAATTCCGCCTACCAGCCGAAGCGTCCTGGACCATTACGCGGCCTTTCTGGATGGTTTTGTTTATGACGCGCTCGATGATGAAGTGTTCCAAAATTATGATGGCGAGCGTATAATATTACTTGGAACCGACACTCTCATGAAAAATGATGAAGATAAAACCAGACTGGCTGCAGAAATTTTGCGGTTTGGCAAAGATCTCATCTCAAGGAAAGCGCCGTGATTACATGGGCACTTATTCC
>JAAZPN010000108.1 GCA_012797215.1 Chloroflexota bacterium
GATTTGCAGCCAGAGCTTGTTTTGCGTGCCGCCCCCCACGGCCATAATCTTGGTCAGCGGCTGGCCGTTTTCGCTGATGATATCCAGGTGCTGCGCGATGCTGTACCCTACGCCTTCCAGCGCGGACTTGTACATATGCGCGCGCGTGTGCTGTAGGGTCAGCCCAAAGATAAGGCCGCGCGCCAAGGGGTCGTTGATGGGCGTGCGCTCGCCGGCAAAATACGGCAAAGTGATCAAACCGTCGCTGCCAGCTGGGATGCTCTCGAGCTCATCCAGAATGCTCTCATAAGCGTTTCGGCCGCCTTCCTCTTGCTGCGCCAACTTATCAAAGAAAATATTATCCCGGTACCAGCGTGTGACAGTACCAGCGTTATTCGTCCCGCCGGTGATGCTGTACGCCCCAGGCAGGATGAAGGTGTCGTGCCACAGGCGCGGGTCAATCACCATTCGGTCAGAACAGTAAATCAGGTAACAACTTGAGCCCAGCATCACCATCATGTCGCCCGGCACAAAAATGCCCGTGCTGATGGCTTCCGCGCCGGCGTCATCGGTGCCCGTAATCACAGGCGTGCCTTCCGCCAGGCCTGTTTCCGCGGCAGCCTGGGCGCTAACAGTTCCCACGATGTCCATCGTGCCGCGGCACTCCGCCAATTGGTCCGGGCGGCAGTACGGCTGGCATAGCTCCTCATCGATGCTTCCATCTGGCTTGTAGCAGGGCGCGAAGGTATTAATCAAGAACTTGTCGATTACATAGCTGCCAGTCAGCTTGGCAGTCAAATAGGAGGTGGCCGTCAGAAATTTATAAGTCTTCTGATAAATCTCGGGTTCGTTGTTCTTTATCCACAAAATTTTTGGAGCAACATCTGACGAGCACAAGGGTCGCCCCCACAACGCGTTGACCTTTTCCTCTCCGTAGTATCCGTCCATGAATGCCATTTCGCCCACGGCGCGGGAATCGATGCCATAAAGGATAGCTTTGCGCAGCGGGCGGCAGTTCTCGTCCACGGGCAAACAGTCTGCGCCCAAAGCGCTGGTGCCCACGCAGGCAATTTGTGCCGGGTCAATACCAGCTTCAGCGATCAGGCCGCGCGTGATTTCGCATAGGTCCTGCCACCAAACGCTTTCAGCGTCGTGCTCGTAAAAATTTGGCTGCGGATTTTCCAAGCCGTGCTTTGCAGATCTGCTTGCCACCAGGTTGTAATCCTGGTCAATCAGCACGCCTTTGCTTTCGTACGTGCCAATATCCACCCCTAAAAAGTAGCGAACACCCATGAAGGTCACTCTCCTAGTCGCCGGAAACGGATATCTCCGGTCATGTGTTCTTTTCGCGATTGTTCATTCACCCTGCACAGTGATGGTATATGAGCGCTGCGAAGGTCCGTCAAATTCCATAAAATAGATTTCCTGCGCGTCACCTTTAACAACCTTGCCATCCACCACAGGAAACAAGCAGTGGTTCCCGGTGAGCATTGATTTGAGGTGTCCGGTTGGGTTACCAGCGGTGCTTCCGTAATCGCGCAAAATGCGCGCGTGCGCGTAGGGGTGGTCTTCCGGGATAAGCCGCTGCAGCGCATCATCAATGTCGCTTTCCAGGCATTCCAGGGCTTCGTTCACCATAATACCCGCGGTGGTGTGGTTGCTCGTCACCGCCACGATGCCGTTTCGGATGCCGGACTCTTCTACCGCGGCGCCGACCTCTTCCGTAATCAGAATGAACTGGTTGTATTGACTGGTAAGCACGGTGTTGCGTTTATGATAAAACATACCCCTCCTTAACCCAGGAATTCCAACGCGTTTTGCCCAAGCACCAGGTCCAGCGTGCTTGCGCGCCAACCCAGATTCCGCAGGGCTTCTATCATGCGGATTTGTTCAAAGCGCGGATTATTCGATCCAAACATGACCTGATGCCGCAGGGACCGGTCTACCCAGTATTTGCCAAGCATGCGGGTGAATACCTCTTCGTAGAATTCCCGTGCGCTGTCAAAGTACAGTAAGCCAGTATCGGCGTACATATTCGGGTACTTCAGCAAGAGAGCGGCAGTTTCCCGCACCCATGGGAAGCCAAAATGCGCCAGCGATATGCGCAGCCTGGGGTAGCGCGCGGCCACCGTTTCAAATTCCAGTGGGTTGGCATAGCGCATGGTCGTGTTCGGTTCCAGGCTGAGCCCGGAATGGAAGATGATGGGTTTGTTGTAACGC
>JAAZPN010000012.1 GCA_012797215.1 Chloroflexota bacterium
GGTACCGGTTACGTTGGTCTTAATACGGGGGTTGTGCTCAGTTACATTGGTCATGATGTAACCTGTCTGGATACCAACGCGGAAAAAATCAATCTGCTGCGAAGCGGAAAGACGCCGTTCTACGAACCCCACCTGGATGAGATGCTGGCGGCTGTCGGTCCAAAAATGCGCTTCACGACCAGCTACGCGGAAGCAGACCTTTCGACTGTGGATGTCGTTTTCATCGCGGTGGGCACGCCTTCTCTTGCTGACGGCAACGCGGACCTGAGTTACGTACGCCAGGCTGTGGAGGCTATCGCGCAGGAGATGGATGGTCACTTCCTGGTTGTGGTGAACAAATCCACCGTGCCGATTGGTTCGGGAAACTGGGTTGGTTCGCTCATTAAAGAAAGTTACGAGAAACGGGTCGGAGCGAAGGCGGACGGACGCTTCAGCGTGGTCTCCAACCCGGAGTTCCTGCGGCAGGGCGCGGCGCTCTTTGATTCCTTTTATCCGGACCGGGTTGTGGTGGGTTCCGAGAACTCCCACGGCATTCAGCGTTTGAGTGAATTATTCTCGCCCATTTTAGAACAAAACTTTGCGCCGCCTTCCTGCCTGCCCAGACCTGAAGGACTGACCAAGGTGCCGCTCCTCGTCTGTGACCTGACCAGCGCCGAGGTGATCAAGTACGCCGCCAACGCCTTCCTGGCGCTTAAGATTTCGTATATCAATGAGATTGCCCGGCTGGCACAGCGGGTGGGGGCGGATGCCACCCTGATTGCGCGCGGGATCGGCCTCGACAGCCGCATTGGGCCGCGCTTCCTGAACCCCGGCATTGGTTGGGGCGGTTCCTGCTTTGGCAAGGACACCGCGGCGCTGGTAGCCACCGCGCGCGATTACCAGCTGGAGATGCCAATTGTGCAGGCTGCCCGGGATGTAAACTACCGCCAGCGTACCTGGGTGGTGGACGCGCTGCAGGAAAGTTTGAAGATTCTCAAGGGCAGGCACATCACGCTCTTGGGCTTCAGCTTCAAGCCTGATACCGATGACCTGCGCGATGCGCCCTCGCTGGACATCGCCCGCCTGCTGGTGCAGCGCGGCGCCGTTGTCCGCGCGCACGACCCGGTGGCTCTGGCCAATGCTCAGCGTTTATACCCCGACTTGGGCGTCAGATATTGCCAGGATGTAAGCGAAGCCTTGCAAGGCGCGGAAGGCATTGTGCTGGTGACCGAATGGCCTCTTTACCGTGAACTGGAGTGGGAGAAAATTCCGCCCGTGCTGGTAGTAGACGGCCGCAACTTTTTGGATCGTGAAAAACTAAAAGGGCTCGGCTTTAGCGTGCTTGGGGTAGGCCGGTAGAAAAGCCAATTTGCCCAAAAATTTTCCTTTTACGATGCGCATAGCCACTGCTGGCACAGCGTGACCCGGTATAATTCGAGCGGGCAGTATTCTAGAGACAGGCGGCGGAGAAAAACTGCGCCTCCACGCAAACCATGCGCTGTGTATAATTGGGCTTTGTTCGAATAATACAAAAATAGGAGTGTTTTATGCCAGACATGTTTTGTTACCAATGCCAGGAAACCCTGCAGAATAGCGGATGCGTCCGGCGGGGTGGGGTGTGCGGCAAATCAGCGGACGTCTCGAATCTGCAGGATTTGTTAATTTATCTATTGAAGGGGATTTCCTTCTGGGGTACGCGCGGACGCGATATGGGCGTTGTTAGCGAAGAAACGGATTTGTTCGTAGCCCAGGCGCTCTTCGCCACTATCACCAACGCAAACTTTGACCCGGACCGTTTTATCGTGTTAATCAAGAAAGCGATTAGTTTGCGGGATGCGTTGCGTCAACGCGCGCAGGCAGCCTGTTACGAACAGCACGGCGGCGACCCCTGCCGCAGCAGCGGACCGGATTGGGCTGGCTGGCATCCAGCAGATTACACTCTGGAAACCTTGCTGGAAAAAGCCGTGACGGTCGGGGTTTTGTCAGATGCGGAGCTTGATCCTGATGTGCGTTCCCTGCGGGAGCTCATCATCTACGGACTTAAGGGCATGGCTGCATATGCCGATCACGCGTACGTGGCTGGGGGTAGGGATGACACGGTGCTGGCTTTCATGCAGGAAGCGCTTGAAGCGACCACGCGTAAGGAGATGGGCGTGAATGAATTGTTGGCTGTGGTGCAGCGCACAGGCGAATTTGGCTTGAAAGCGATGGCTTTGCTGGACAGCGCCAATACCAGCCGCTATGGGAATCCGGAACCCACGCAGGTCAATATTGGCGTGCGCCCGGGTCCGGGCATTTTGGTAAGCGGGCACGATTTAGTGGACCTGGATGAGCTGCTGCAGCAGACCGAAGGGACCGGCATCAATGTGTACACTCACGGAGAAATGCTGCCCACTAATGCCTACCCGGGCTTAAAGAAATACGCGCATCTGGCCGGCAATTACGGCGGTTCCTGGTGGAAGCAGTCCAAAGAATTTGAAAGTTTTAACGGCGCTATCCTGATGACCACCAACTGCATTACCCCGGTGCGCGAATCTTACCGCGACCGTATTTTCACCACGGGGCTTGCTGGCTTCACTGGCATACCGCACATCGCGGACCGCGAACCCGGCCAGCAGAAGGATTTCTCGGCCCTTATCGCGCGCGCGAAAAGCTGCGAGAGCCCGCTGGAATTGGAAAGCGGCACCATCCCGATTGGCTTTGCTCATCATACGGTGCTGAGCGCGGCGGATAAGGTCATCGCGGCTGTCAAAAGCGGCGCGATTAAGCGCTTTGTGGTGATGGGCGGCTGCGATGGACGCCAAAAGGAGCGCGATTACTTTACCCAGGTCGCGCAGAACTTACCAGAGGATACTATCATTCTGACCGCTGGCTGCGCCAAGTACCGTTACAACAAGCTGGGTCTGGGCGAAATTGCTGGCATCCCGCGCGTGCTGGACGCGGGGCAGTGTAACGACTCGTATTCTCTGATTATCATCGCGCAGACGCTGGCGCAAGCCTTCGGCGTTTCAGTGAACGAGTTGCCGCTTTCCTATGATATCGCGTGGTATGAACAGAAGGCCGTGATTGTGCTGTTGGCGCTTTTGTCCTTGGGCATCCGTAAAATTCGGCTTGGACCGACGCTGCCGGCTTTCCTCTCCCCGAATGTGGTTGATGTGCTCGTCAAGGCCTACGACCTCAAGCCGATTGGCGGCGCTGAGGAAGATGTTCAGGCTATGCTGGCAGGGAATTAAGCGAAAACGAAAAATAAAAGAGGCGCGTATGCGCCTCTTTTGTGTTAAAGCAGCTTGCCGTTGTTCAGCAGGGCAAAGCTGGTGGCAAAGGGGATGTTCTCGAACTTAAAGTCGATAAAGCCAAATTTGTCAAAGGTCCCCGGGGCCTTAAATTGCGTCAGCGCGCCTGCCTTAAACAGATTTCTTCGGCGCAACTTTTGCTCCTGGGTGAAGCCTTTCTCATTAATCAAGCGGGAAATCCAACCAAAAAATAAGGAGGTAAGAAAAGCCCCGATTAATGCTGCGGCAATGGTGATCAGGATATTGTTATCAGAACTCGCGCTGGCGACAGCCCCTGAAAGCAGGCACACAAGCAAGGCTAATATCACGCCGATAACGTCGACAGCTTTAGCCCCGCCGCGGTTTGCGCTGACAGCGTGGCATTCCGCGCAAACTGGGAAATTAAGGTTCAGAGTCGTGTAACGTTTGCCGGACCAATTGGATTGGGTTTTGTCAATTCGGTGATAAAGGCCTGGCTCCGCGGGAGCTCCGCAGGAAACGCAGATATCCGGCATTTGAAACTGGGAAAAATACATGGTACGCACTCTTTGCGCCATATTGAGCTCCTATTCTATTGGATATATAGCAAGAACGGACAATTCTTAATGTAATTATAGGTCAAATAACACGCTTTACAAAGCGCGGGTTGAAAGTCGCGAATTGTGGTTGCAATGTTGAGTTAGGGGAGGGTACTTGCGCAAGGGTAAGGCCTCTTATAATATATTACTTAAGAGAATAACACTTCTCGATAGTAATGGTTAGAAAAAAGAACAAATATGGGACACAGCACGCCATGCGCGCGATGATGTTTACTTCCCGACTAATGGAGAGAGCCGGACCTGCTTATCTTAAAGTCAAACGTCGTTCAGGGAGAACTCAGCACTTCCAGTAAATCCGTTTTCAGGCGTGGTCAATGTGGTTCGCGCTGAAGCCTTGACCATGCAAACCGGGCTGCACCCAAAAAAATGGCGAGACCAGTCTTTGGTTCACGTTGAGAGGACGCGCTTTAATGGCTCGTTGTACATGGACAGCAAGCCCTTTCAGGATGCTAGTTAAAAAACCATTTTTGCAATAATTAAGAACATAAAGCGTTACAGAGGTTATTTTGCCCTTATTTTGCTAAAACTTCAGCTACGCGCAACAGTTGAGCCTCTGTAGCGGCCGCTGTTAAAAATAACTTGAGTTCATCTGGAAATTTCATTCCAAACGCTTTCCTTGACTCACGCAATTTGTTCTTTTCCCATGCCCTGCAAGACCAGGTGGAAATTTTTGCATGCGGCAGCCTCGAGGCTCCCCCGCCCCACCAACGCAAAGCGCTGGTACAATTACTTATGAGAATGCGTCCCAACAGGAGCGGCCCACATGGCAGGAAAATCCAAAACACGATCCCCGTTAAACCTTCCTAACCTGAGCGCGCTTCAGCCGCGCGACCCTGGGGGCTCCCCCTCCCCCGCCCAAGCCTACCTGAACACACTTAGCCCTTCAGGCAGGCGTTCGCAGCACACCGCGTTAAACAACCTCGCCTACATGTTGTCTGGCGGGGCGCTGAACGAAGCGCTGAATTTCCCATGGGAGCTTTTACGCTATGAGCATACCAGCGGCCTCGCGGCCTACATGGTTGATATCGGTTACGCCAAGTCATCCGTGAACAAGCACCTAGTGGCGCTGCGGCGCGTTTTAGCTGAGAGTTACCAGCTTGGCCTATTTGCCGACCACAACGATTATTTCCGCGCCGCCGGGGTCAAATCCTTACGCTCAGAAACGCTGCCGCGTGGACGCACCCTAAAAATGGAGGAATTGCGCGCTCTGATAAAAACCTGCCTTGCGGACGAAAAGAATCCGACTTTGGGAGTGCGGGACGCGGCAATGATAACGGTTCTTTACGCCGCCGCCGTCCGTCGGCAGGAACTTGTAGATCTAAACCTGGCAGACCTGGACCTTAAGGAAGGAAAATTGCGCATCCTGGGCAAGGGCAGCAAAAAACGCCAGGTTTATCTGCAAACAGATGCGCTAGGCGCGCTCCAAAACTGGTTGAACTTGCGTGGAAAACAGCTTGGTCCGCTGTTCACGCGCGTAACAAAATCCGGGCGGGTGATGCTTAACCGCCTGACGCCCCAGGCGGTCTATTACCTGCTCAAACACCGCCAAGGCCAGGCTGGTTTGGACGACTTTACCCCGCACGATTTGCGCCGCACGTCCATTACCGACCTGCTCAGCGCGCAGGTGGATGTGTTGACCGTTTCAGCCATCGCCGGGCATGCCAGCGCGGACACCACCAAGCGCTACGACCGCCGCAGCGAGGAGAATAAAAAGGCTGCCGCGCAAAAACTGCCCTCACCTTTTACGGACCTCCCCTCCCCTGCGAAAGCGGGGGACCCAGAAGTACAGCCAGACCTGGATTAATAAAGTCGCTCTTAACAAAAACAGCCGCTGTGAAAACTCCACAGCGGCTGTTTTGATTACTCCTGATTACTTACGACTGACTAACCAGTCGATAATCTATTGCTTTTCTTCGGGGTTGATTTTAGCCCCATATCCGATCATGCGGTCCAAAATCTCAGACCATTCTTCTGCCGTGCGACTCTCTTCGAGTACGAAAGTTAGGGTATGCGGGCTCCCTTGCAGTTTTTGCTGGATCAAAGCCTCCATCTCGGCATCAGAGAGAACAGTGGGCGCTTGGGCTGGTTCAGCGGGCGCGGGTTGGGTGGCTTCTGGCGCAGCTGGCTGTGCTGGCTCGGTTGCCGCTGGATAACTGCTTTCAGCAGCGGGTTGGTTTACTTCGGGGGCGGCCGCTGGCGTGCTCGCGCCGCTGGCACAGGCCGATAAAACAGCAATCAGCAGAAAAGCTGCGATTAGGCTTAGGAAATTTCTTTTGAACATATTTACCTCGTTTGGAACTCTCTCCGGTAAATCCGGTTAATTTATACTGCAATTGTATTAAATGCTGATGTTGGAATCAAGCATAATTAACTCAATCCCTATACAAAGCTTGCTATATGAAATGGATTAGTAAAGCAGGGAGAGTAATTCCGCTGATGAGAAACCAGAAAAGTATTGGGGAATGTCGAAAGCCGCCAGGCGTTCCCCCAATGCTTCCGGAAGGTAAGAGCAGCCAGCCAGGCGCTGCTCCAATTCAGCAACATCGCGCTGGCCAAAAAAATCCCCGATGAATTTGACCGATTGCACGATGCCTTTTTGAACTATCAGAAACACTTCAATTTCCCCGCCGGCATATTTGACCGAACGCCGCAAATTAAACGCCGGCGAAGACCCGTAGTTCCATTCCCAGGATTGGTACCGTTCCCGCGCGAGCTGCCGCACCGCTGACCAATCGTCTAAGGTCAGTCGGTATTCGGGGATTGTTGTCTGAAGTCCAAACACGCCCTCAAGAATCTGCTGCCTAAACCTGAGGATGTCCTCTGGTTCCTCTAAAAACTCGCTGATGTTGGCAACCCGGCTGCGAACGGACTTTATCCCCTTGGATTCAATCTTGGAGGCTTTAACGCGCAGCGCTTTGCCAATTTCTTCCAGATCCGTATTGTAGAGCAGCGTGCCGTGACTAACCAGGCGCGGCCCGGAAACGTACTGCGCGTTCCCCGAAATCTTGCGGCCTTCCGCAAGGATGTCATTACGTCCGCTCAGTTCCGCTGGGACGCCCAATTCCCGCAGCACCTGGATAACCGGCGCGGTAAACTTTTGGAAGTTGGCAAAACTCCCTCCCACGTTGGGAGCGATAAAACTGAAATTCAAATTGCCCAAATCGTGATATACCGCGCCTCCGCCAGAAAGCCTGCGCACCACATGCAGTTCTTTCTCGCGGGCGTATTCCACATTGATTTCAGCGATGGTATTCTGATGCCTGCCGATGATGATGGAAGGCTCGTTGATATAGAACAGCAACAGCTCTTCCTCTGGCGCGATATTCCGAATCAGAAATTCTTCCAGGGCAAGGTTCAGAGCGGGGTCATGCTGATTTTGATTATCGATAAAGAGCATAGGCTCCTTTGGCATTCTATCCGTTTGCGCTGCGCAATACTGAAGGCATGTTCGCCATCCAGAGAATTGATTATAGCCGAAAGCTGGATGAGCAAAACGAAGCCCCTATCGCCAGGAAAGCGAGGTAGCCAAACACGTCCGTGGAAGTTTGTTCAACATTTCACATATTGTGATATACTTTATCCGTTTATGCGGATGGATAAAGAATATGAACTCAAAAAACGATATTACTCAAAATGTTCTTTGCGGAGGCGTTACCAAAGCTGAAATTTTGCTCTTGCACCAGCAAGTGTGTTATGCCCTGGGCGATCCAACACGCATTCTACTGCTCTACATTCTGAGAGAAGGTCCGCAATCCGTCGGGGAACTGACTGAACGGATGAAGCTGCCCCAGTCCACCGTTTCCCGCCACCTGCGGGTACTGAGAGAGCGATCCCTGGTTCAGGTTGAAAAACGCGGGACTTCCAATTTGTACACGATGACCGACGCGCGCGTTACGGATGCTTTGGACTTGCTGCGCCAGGTACTAAATCAACAGTTGTCAGAACGGGCGAATCTGACCGCTGCTATTCAATGTGTTTATCCGCCCAATGAAGTATTCAGCGATAAGGAGTGAGATATGAAAGTTGTGATTGTGGGAGGCGTCGCGGGCGGCGCCAGTACGGCAGCCCGCTTGCGCCGGGTTGATGAAAGCGCGGAAATTATCATGCTCGAAAAGGGACCTTACGTCTCTTTTGCCAATTGCGGACTGCCTTACCACATCGGCGGCGTCATCAAAGATCGCGACCAGCTGTTGGTGGTCACCCCTGACACCTTGCGGGACCTGCTGAATATTGAAGCGCGGGTGAATAACGAGGTGCTCTCGATCAATCGACAGGAAAAGCAGGTTACCGTGAAAGACCTGGCTAGCGGTCGCGAGTATCAGGAAAGCTACGACAAACTGGTGCTTGCCACAGGCGCCGTGCCAATTGTGCCGCCCTTGCCCGGAGTGGACCTCCCGGGGGTCTACATCCTTCATAACATCCCCGAAATGGACGCAATCGAAACCTGCCTGAGCGATAACTGCCCCAAACGCGTTGTTGTGGTCGGCGGTGGATTTATTGGCCTGGAAATTGCTGAAAACCTTGCTGAAAAAGGACTGCAGGTCAGCGTGGTGGAAATGCTTAACCAGGTCATGGCTCCGGTGGATTTTGAGTTAGCTGCGATGGTTCACCACCATCTCGCATTCCACAATGTCGGCCTGATGTTAGGCGACGGCTTGAAAAGCATCGAAAAAGTGGCTGGAGATGGCAGCCTGCAGGTGAACCTGGCCAGCGGCAAAGGCCTTCCGGCGGATATGGTTGTGCTGGCCATTGGCGTGCGCCCCGAAACTTCCCTGGCAAAGGCAGCCGGGCTGGAGTTGGGCGTACGCGGAACCATCGCCACGAACGACCAGATGCAGACCTCCGACCCGGATATTTTTGCCGTTGGGGACGATGCCCAGCTGACCCACACCATCCTCAAGCAACCGACTTTTCTGGCGCTTGCGGGGCCTGCCAGCCGCGAAGGCCGCACAGCAGCGGACGCGATGGTGGGAAGGAGCACCAAGTTTCCTGGCGTACAAGGCACCTCTGTTGTCAAAATTTTCGATCTGACCGTCGCTTCCACTGGCCTAAACCAGCGGCAGCTGGAACAAGCTGCTTTGCCCTTTGATTCGGTAATTATCCATGCCAACAGTCATGCGTCCTATTATCCCGGTGCCGCTCAGATGGCGCTTAAATTGCTCTTCTCCCCGCAGGATGGACGCATCTACGGCGCTCAGGCCGTCGGGCCGGACGGCGTGGAAAAGCGCATTGATGTCATTGCCACGGCAATTAAAGGCAGGCTGAGCGTGTATGACCTGGAAGAACTGGAACTTTGCTACGCTCCGCCCTTTGGTTCCTCGCGCGACCCCGTGAATATTGCTGGTTTTGCCGCCGGGAATATTCTGCGTGGAGACGCGCCGGTCATTCATTGGAACGAAGTGGATTCTCTCGACCAGAATGATTGGTTCATCCTGGATGCCCGCCTGCCCGAAGAAGGCACGCTCGGCAGCCTCCCAAACAGCCATAATATTCCGATGCAGCAGCTGCGCCAGCGTTTGGGCGAACTCCCCAGAGATCGCAAAATCCTGGTGTATTGCGCCTCCGGACAGCGTTCGTACTTCGCGGTGCGAGTGCTGCGCCAAAATGGCTTTGACGCCTATAATCTCAGCGGCGGCTATAAGACCTACGCGTACGCCGTCAGCCCACAATCTCACCAGCCCGAAATGGAGACAAAGAACGTGACCATAGCACAATCAGACACCGTTCAAAAGGATGCCCTCGCGGCCAATGAATACCAACTGGATGCCTGCGGCTTGCAGTGCCCCGGACCCATTCTGAAGCTGTATAACAAAGTCAAGGAAATGCAAGATGGGGACATTGTTACCGTGCAGGCTACCGATTACGGTTTCGCGAATGACGTTGGCGCGTGGACAAAAACAACAGGCAACACCTTGCTCAGCTTGGAGAACGCCGGTGGCGTGATCACCGCCCGCGTGCAAAAAGGTCTGCCAGCAGAAGCAGCTGCTGCCTCTACTGCGCTGAGCAATAACGGCTCCCAAAATGGGTCCCCAAAAGATATGACCATGATTGTGTTCTCTGGCGAGTTGGATAAAGCTATCGCGGCTTTTATCATCGCCAACGGCTTTGCTTCTATGGGCCAACGCGCGACGCTTTTCTTCACCTTCTGGGGTCTAAATCTGCTGCGCAAAGATAACCCGCCCGCGCTAAAGAAAACCTTTATCGAGCGCATGTTCGGCTGGATGATGCCCCGCGGTTCAAAAAAGGCCGTCCTTTCTCAGATGCACATGCTGGGTATGGGTACCGGCATGATTAAGAACATCATGAAAAAGAAGAACGTTGATTCTTTGCCGCAGTTGATTCAGACCGCCCAGCAAAACGGCGTCAGACTGCTGGCGTGCCAGATGACCATGGATTTAATGGGCATCAAACGCGAGGAGTTAATCGACGGCGTGGAAGTTGCTGGTGTTGCCACGATGGCAGCAGACGCCACCACCACGAATACGCACTTCTTTATCTAAAAACCTGCAATATTAAGAACAGGCGGATGCATCACATCCGCCTGTTCTGTTTCTCAGTGCTTTAGGGTCTGGGGATATTAATATAGGTAATCGTCCTAAAAAGTCTCAGTAATCTTGGATAATCCCTTAGGATGGTCCGGGTCCAGTCCGCGCGCAAGCGCCATTTGCCAGGCAAGCACCTGCCCTGGGATGACCGCCGGGATAGGCGAGAGCCACTCGGGGGTGCCAGCGGCCAGCGGCATGGCGAGCTGCGCCATCCCGAGGACTTCTTCCCGGTCGGAAATAACCACCAGTTCAGCACCGAGGCGCCGGGCTTTGCGGATTAGAGCAGCTGTGTCGCGGTACATCACACCTGAAGGCGCAACAGCCAGAAGTGGATAGCCTTTGTGTAGCGAAGCTACTGGCCCATGCAAAAAATCCGCGGAGGAATACGGCACCGTTGTCACGCCTGTCAGCTCCTTGAGCTTTAAGGCAACCTCGAATGCCGTGCAGTAGTTGTAACCGCGTCCTATCACGGCGCCGTGCTGCATGAACCGGTATCTTTCCATACGAGCTGTAAGAGCAAGGGAGAGCGCCAGGGTACTTTCAACTTGATGTGGAAGCGTAGAAAGTTCCTTCAACAGACCTTTCTTTCCGGAGAAAACCGCAGAAAGCAGCGCGACAGCTGCTAGCGAGCTGGTGTAGGTCTTGGTTGCCGCCACAGAAAGCTCCGGTCCCGCGCCGAGCGCAAGGACATGATCCGCGCAAGCCTCAAGCGGTGATCCGGGGATGTTTGTGATGGCAACAGTGGGGCGTTTTTGCGCCCGTGCGGTCTCCAATACGGATACCACATCCGGAGATTTTCCGGATTGAGAAATGCCCAGAACAAGCGCGCCCTCCAGGTTTGGGGACTTTTGGTATACAGAAAAAACAGAAGGCGTTGCCAACGCAACGGGGATTTGATTGACAATTTGGAAAAGATATTGGGCGTAACGCGCGGCGTTATCAGAGCTGCCCCGGGCTGCAATAAGAATGTAGTGAAATTTGCCCCGCAGCCCGGAAATCAGTTCCAGGGCTTGATCTGCCCCCTGCGCCAGCAAGCGCCGCAGCACAATGGGCTGCTCGAGAATTTCATTTTCCAAAATCGAAGCGCTCATGGATGCTTTCTTAAGCTACTGACCGAAAACGCCTGAGGATTTGTGCCGCCAACAATCTTTTAGGAATTCCTCATCCAAAAGGTGATAAACGTCACAGGACTGCTGCAATTCCCTGGAAGATAGAGTTCTGGTGGTCGCATTTTCAACGTGCTTCCCTGCCCGTTTGACAACCTGGACTGCCCGGCAGAAATCCGAGTCCCCTGAGATAAGCACCGCAGTTTCGTAGGTGTTTTGCAGGTCGAGCATATCCACCGCCAATGCAACATCCACCCCTTTTTCGATATAGGACCCATTGTGCAAAACCAAGCGCCCCAGGAAGACCTCAAAATAAGGTAAACGGCGCAGCGCGTCCAAAAATTTGAGCTGCCGTTTATAGCGCTCCACCTCGGTTTCAAGAATGGCTTGTTCCTGGTTTGGCGCAACGGCGTAATAATAAACCCTGGATAAAGTCCTGCCGTTCAACAGTTTTTGAACCAACTTTTGGAAGTCCAGGTCGAGTCTTTGCAGATCTTTGATCAGCCCAAAATAGAGGTTAGTCCCATCGATGAAGAAGGTAACCCGCTCACTCATAGCCCTCCTTAAAAAAATACCCAAGATTGATATACAATCCTGGGGGTTTTGTTGCCTGAAATGAAAGAGAGAGTTTCCATTTCAGGGAGTTTGTTAAAAACAAGTATAAGCCGATTGTAAAGATTGTCAAGATTTTCGGCTTTTATTTCCATGCGTTTTTTCTCCTGCAACGCGCTGCGTACTTCCCTCGCCCTCGCTGCTGTTGACAAAATTGTAACATAGCCCTGTTTTTTTTGGCCAAATATTCCTGGGTTTATTCGTAGTACATATGGCTACGCGCAACGCTTGGTGTCCATCAAAATCCTCTAGAGGAACACATCCCGCCGCTGATAGGAGAAATAAGCCGCTAGCAAGAAAATGCTAACAAAAAGGCCGGTCAATATAATGGGGAGCGCTTTCAACGCGCCGCCGCTCAGCATCTCAGCCGGGTCAAAATAGCGGAATGGCGTGACAAATTTGAGAAAGTCCAGGCTTTCTGCCATCCTTGAAATGGTAAAGAGGAAATAAGCCCCCAACACCGCGCCCAAACCAATGGACGCGCCGCGCTGGCTTTTCCCCAATGCGCAGCCCAACAAGAAACCCAGCATCAGGAAGTACATCTCCAACAGAAACATCGCCGCCATTTCGTTCCGAATGAAGCGTTCCAAGCCTGCCTCCGGCGGATACGCACGGATCGCGAGCAGCGAAACCGCCCAGGTAATCCCCACCAACGCGGCGCAGTTCACCAACGCGGCTAACAATTTCATTGTCAGCAGTTTTGCTCTGGAGACCGGCAAAACCAGGGAAAATTCGGCCGTTTTTTCGCGCTCTTCACGCGCCGCAATGTCATTTCCCCAAAGGACCGCGGCAATCGTGCCCATCAGGCCAAAATAGGTGAACATAGCCCCAAAAAAGCCGCTGAGCGTGGTCAGATTAAAAGCGCTCATATTAAGAGAATCCATCAGTGCTTTGGGCATGCTGTCCAAAATCGCCAGGCTGGCAGGGTTATCCGCAAAGGCCGCGTACTTCGCGACAGCGATAACAATCAACAGTGCCAAACTTCCACCCCAGATAAGCAGAGATTTGAGGCCGCGTTTCAATTCGTGTAAGAAAATCGCCATTCTCTTCCCTTTCTATACAGCTGGGATGTCCCGGCGCTGATAAAACCAGTAACTCAATCCAATGCAAACAATCACTACTATCAGGTCCACCAGCAAAAAAGGCGCATCAAAAGCCTGGTTGCGGACGATAAAGCCCGGGTCAAAGTGTTTAAATGGCGTTAGGAGCTCTAACTTCACATCCCCGAGGACGCCGCTGAAGGCGTTCAGTACGTAAGCGCCAAAAGCCAGTCCCAACGCGTAGGGCGTGACGCTGTGGATTTTCCGTGCCAGGAGGGAAATTAACAATCCAACGCCAAGAAAAACAATTTGGAAAAAGAAACCGCTTAAGAGCACAAGCAGAATCGACTTCGGGTTGTATGGAGTTGCGCCGCTAAACAACGCAATGGCTGTGAAGGTCCCCAACATGAGAGCCAAATTCGTGACGACCAGGCTTAATAATGCTGCCGCCAGCTTGCTGCTGAGAATGCTGCCGCGGCTGACTGGTTTGCTGAGCAAGAAATCAGCACGCAGTTCAGTCTCATCCACGGAGAGCAGACTAAAGCCGTAATTGGCCGCCTGAATTGCCAGGAGCAGCTGACAAAAAACAAACGAGAAGGCAAAATACCCTTCAATTGTGGCGAGGTCCATGTTTCCAAGGCCAAAAGCCGCGCGCAGTTCTTCGGGAAAGCGCGCTAAAACCTCGTCCATCAAGGCGGCGTCTTTGGTAAAACTTGTGAAAAGTGAGAAGAAAACAAAAATTACAGAAAGCAGCGCAACTGACCAGGTAATGACAGACCTGCGCTGCGCCCGGATTTCATGAAGAAAAATATTCGCGCTCATTTTCAGCCCACTCATAGTAATGCATGAAAATTTCTTCAAGCGAGGGTTCCTCGATACTGATGTCACTAACATCCGTCAACGCCAGTTTTCGCAAGATGTTATTAATGTCTCCGCGGAAGAAAAATTGCACCAGTCCATTTTCTTTCTGCAGGTTGCTTACACCCGGCAGGTCAGCCGAAATTGGATTTTCTCCATTCACATTCAGGCGGATCTTCTTGTAATTATTCTGCTGCAAGCTGCGTATATCGGATACTTCCACCAGCTTGCCCTCGCGGATAATCCCCACGCGATTGCACAAACGCTGCACTTCTCCCAGAATGTGCGAGGAAAAGAAAACGGTTACCCCGCGGTCATTCTCCTGGCGGATCAGGTCAAAAAACTTACGCTGCATCAGCGGGTCAAGCCCACTGGTAGGCTCATCCAGAAAGAGCAGCCTGGGGCTGTGCAGCAGCCCCTGGACAATACCAACCTTTTTCTTATTCCCATAAGAAAGATCGCGGATGCGCCTGCCCAACTCAAGCTCCATCAAGTCTGAGAGTTCCTTTATACGGCTGGAGCTGTCACCTTTAAAGAAGCTTGCGGAATACTTCAGCAGGTCGATGACTTTCATATCTTCGTAATAAAACACCTCAGAAGGCAGATAGCCGATATCTTTGCGTATTTCCGCGCCGGCGCTGATGATATCCTTCCCAAACAAGCAGGCGGAACCGCTGGTGGGATGAATTAATGAGAGCAGCAAACGGATGGTGGTGGATTTGCCCGCGCCGTTTGGGCCGATAAATCCAAAGATTTCTCCTTCTTCTACCTCAATAGAAAGATCCACAATCCCCCGGGATTTGCCATAATACTTAGTGAGTTGATTAACTTCAATGACACGCATAAATAAACTCCATTATCTAAACCAAGGTCAGACAGAGCGCTTGAAGTGGGAAGGCATCCCGCTCAGGCAAACGGCAACAGAACCGAATTGGGAAATTATACTTTGGTTCGTGCCAGCCAATATCTACAGAAATTAAGATATTAAGACGAAACCTTGTCCTGACTCAAGCGGCGCGCTTTGCGCGGAACGTCCTTGACTTTGCTGATTAACAAGGCGCCGATAAGGGTTAGCACCAAGCTAACAGTAAACATAACCCTATAACCAAAAGCCTCCACCAGGATGCCGGCAATCACCGGAGAAATGAGCACAAAAACTCCTATCAGGCTGCGAGCCATGCCCAGATAGGTCGGACGCAGTTTTTCCTCACCCAGTTCCATCACTAGAATTGAATCCCCCAGGACCATACCAGCTGTGTACAATCCAAACATAAGAAAGACCAGGTAGTAAACCCACTCACTGCGCGCCAGAATCGCAAGAAGCATTGCGCCCCCCCAACTCAATACCGACGCCACCACTATGCGCTTTGGTCCAATTTTGTCCCCCAGCGCGCCTCCCAGGCTGTAGCCGATAATTCCGCTAAAGTAAAGCAGCGCGGTAAAAACGGCTGCGCGGGAATCAGAGAGATTGAAACGTTGGACGCCGTAGACCGCCAGGAATCCGCTGGCCATCGCGCCCAAGAAAATAACCGCGCGCCCAAGCAGATAGTAGCGAAAGTTTTTGTCTCTTTTGAGAATTGCTTTAAAGAGCTGGAGATCTATGATTTTCCTGGCGGGCTTCCCCTCGACCGGCGCTGCCAAATCAGTCTCCAACAGGTCACTTTTTTGAATCTCGCGCTCTGGTTCACGCGTGCGCGAATAGAAAGAGAAAGATATCCACTGAGCTATTACAGCGGTACCAAAACACAAGGCATAGTTTTGAGGATAAGGCAGTCGACTTAGAAAGATAGTTGCAAGCACGGAGCTGAGGATTCCCATCACCTGCGCCAGAACGCGCGAGATGCCATAGAAGCGTGCCCGGTGGGTCAGAGGAATCACGCTCGCCTGCACTTCTTGCCAGGGCAGCGCGATCATCCCACTGGCAAGCCCCCGCCAGCTGATCAGGAAAAAGAGCCCTATTAGGGCAGTAGATTTGGGAATACTGGGAACCAGCAAGGCAAGTGCAGGGAAAAAAATGTAAGGAATTCGTTCCACAACCGCCATTTTTATCGTGAAAGGCAGCTTTTGCTTGAGGTCGGACACGTACCCAGATAAAAACATCTGCGGCATGTACCAGCCAAAGGTCGCAATGGCAGGGATGAGACCAATCAGCAGTGGAGATTTAGTTAAGGTCGCGGCAAAAACCGGCACAATGGTGGTAATGGAACCAAATCCATCCCCAAAGATGAAGAACATCAGGTCGAGCGTTGCCACAGTTACATTATGGCGAAAATGCTTCGCCACGGGCGCCGGGACATCATCCTCGGGGCGGATAGTCATAAAGCCAGAAATAAATGATCGCAAGCGGTTTGCCATAAAAAAATCCAAGCCACTATTATAAAGGGAATTACCTCGGAATGGATACAAAGATGTCTTCCGGGCGGACAAATTCCGAAAGAATCTTTAACACTCCTCTTTCATCAAAAAAGCTGGATGCCTCATGCCGCGTCTTTGCCGGGAAAAAGCAGCAAGGTTTCAGGAGGAACAAGAAGCGCGTCTTCAGTAAGTACTACCTGCCAGCCTGTAATCAAATCAATCGTTGTTTGTCCTTGCCCGCATGCTGCTGCGGGGCAGCGAACACTACGTGTTGTTTCCGAGCGGTTTAAGAAGGCGAAGAGGGTTTTCGCCTCGCAATCAACGCGCCACGAGGCGGTCTCCTCTTCGTCATCAAGAGTCAGCAGTTGCCACTCCGCATTTGCCAAACCCGGGAAGCGTTCGCGCAGCGTGTTCAGAGCACGAATCAAATCCGCCAGGTCACTCTGCGCTGGAACTTCTTCCCAATTCATCGGCAGACGGGATTGGTCAAAACCGATGGAATGCGGGTCGTGAATCGATCTTGGCTGGCAAAGCGCGCTCTCTGTCCCAAAATATACCAACGGCTGCCCAGGCAGCAGGTAGAGCCAGCTGAGCGCCAGCCTCAGGCGGCGCGAGCTGCCGCCCGCCGCAAACAGGAAGCGGTTCATGTCATGGTTATCCAGAAAAGCTGGCCGGCTAAATTGCTGCGGAAAATACGAGGTACTTTCTTTCAGATATCCCGAGAACCAAGAAATTGGCTTTGAGCGGAAAGCAAAGGTCTCGCGCAGCGCCTGGCAACTGAGGAAATCAAGTGTTCCATCCAGTCCGCCAGCAAAGCTGAGCTGCTGGTCCGCCGGGCGGGTCACTTCACCAAAGGTCCAACATTCCGGGTTTACTTCCCGGCATACCTTGCGGAACTCCACCCAGAAATCCAAACCCGGGCCAATAGCGTAGTCCAGGCGGTACCCGTCCACTCCCAGGCTCAGCCAAATGCGCGCCGCCTCAAAAAGATGTTCTCTGGCCGGCGAGCCGTACGCCAGGTTTAGCTCCGGCATCGAGTGGACATTAAAGTAACTTTGGTATTCCGGCCAGGCATGCCACTTGAACCAGGCAGTGTAAGGGCTTTGTGGTGATTTAAGAGCCTCTCTCAAGGCTGGGTGCTGGTCAGAGACATGGTTAGCGACAAAATCGAGGATGACCCGCAGCCCAAGTTTATGCGCGGCGGCAAGCAGCTCCTGAAAATCCGTCAGGTTTCCGAAGCGGGGTTCAATCTGGAAATAATCGATGGTGTCATAACCATGATGACTGGGGCTGGCAAAGATTGGCGTCAGCCATATCGCGTTAAAACCCAACCCGCGGATATAGGACAATTTTTCAATCACGCCGCGCAGGGTGCCCCCAAAGGGGCGCGCCAGGTTTTCCTGTTGCAGCCAGTCCTTCCCCTCCCCCGGGCTGAAGCGGTCCACAAAAATCTGATAGATGCGAGCCGTCTCGCTCCAGGCTGGAACACCATCTTTCCCATACCAAATAGCGAATTGCTGCGCTTCTTGTGGTTCTCGGGATTGACAATCCGCGAAGAGCAGCTGGCCGCCTGTAGGCGCAGATTCTGCGGTCGGAAAACGGGCGTAGATCTGATAACGAAGCAGAGTCCCCTCTGGCTGCGGCGGCAGCTGCGCGCGCCACTCTCGCACCCATGCCCAGATTAAAGTATCCCAGCTGAGCCCAGCAGGCTCAAATGCAATTTCCGTGCAATCCTGCCAATTGTGCGTTGTATAACGGAGCGCCAGCTCATTTACAGGCAAATCACTGGAAGTATACGCAAATAAGGTGACTGCTTCTCCCGGCTTTGGAACAAGAGGGGTTTTCCTTCCAAAATGATGCACGCCGCGTGTGCGTTTAATTAGAAATGGCCCGCCTTTGGCAGGATCGTCCAGGTCACCGAAACTGTGGTCCCGTAGAGATTCAGGAATGCGTGAGTTCATCTTGGTTACCCTATGCTGATTTGCTTAATTGTAAGGCACTTTAGCAAAAATCAACGCTCCAAGCAAGCATAAGCGAAAACACGCAGAAAAACAGGCAGCGCCAGCCGGCGCTGCCTGTTATCAATAGAGAATGGATTACACACTGGGCGGTTTCTGCCCGGCATCGGCTTCTGTTTTCGTGGCAAACAATTTCAGAAGACGCTTCCAGCCTTCGCGGATATTTCCTTTTTGGAGACGCCAGGTTCCCACGATGCCATACGGCAGGAACATGACAATGAGGATGAACAACACGCCAAAGATGAGCGGCCA
>JAAZPN010000109.1 GCA_012797215.1 Chloroflexota bacterium
TGCCCATGCTCACTCCTCCCGCGCAATCTGCCAGTCCAAGACCGGTCGGACGCCGCCCGGCCTGGGTTCAGGCCAGTGCGTGCCTGGCGCGCCGCTGGCATCCACCGAGAAGGTCAGAGCCTGTTCGTCCTGGAAATAGCGGCGGATATGGTATGAACTGGCGTTGATGCCCAACACAAAACGGCCTTCGTTCAGGGTGTTGGCGGGGATGACGCAGCGGCTGGTATAGGTGCCCTTGGCTCGGGCGGGGTACGCCTGGAAGAGCTCGCTGGAATCGGTATCAAAGCTGGTGAAAATAGGCTCCCCGCGAGTAGACATCAGGTAAAAGCCCACGCGCAGACCGGTCAGGTCTTCAGCAAGGGCGTACTCAATTTCAATCGTGAAAGGCTCCACGCTGCGCACGGTATCCGAAACCGCACCGTCTTTGGCACGCACGCGGATGGCCAACGGACGGAACGGAGCGGCCGAGGCCGGCACTTCGTCCTCCTCCCAAAAGCGTTCGCCCAGCTTGCTCAGCCCGCGGTTCAGGTAAAAATCCACCGCTTCCGCGGAGGGAGCGCGCAAAAGGACCTTGCCCTTCTCGAGCACCAGAGTTTCTTCGGTCAGGCGCAAAATGGAGGACATGTTATGGCTCACAAACAGCACGGTGCGCCCCTGCTGGGCAACGTCGCCCATTTTCCCCAGGCACTTGCGCTGAAAATCCGCGTCGCCGACAGCCAGCACTTCATCCACCACCAGAATCTCCGGTTCCAGATGCGCCGCGACCGCGAAAGCGAGCCGCAGGTACATGCCGCTGGAATAGCGTTTGACCGGAGTGTCAATGAACTGTCCGACTTCAGAAAAATCCACGATTTCATCAAAGCGGTTCTGTATTTCTTTGCGGCTCATGCCCAAAATCGCGCCGTTGAGAAAGATATTCTCCCGTCCGGTCAGTTCCGGATGAAAGCCAGTGCCCACTTCCAGCAGCGAGCCCACGCGCCCGCGCAGTTCGCCATAGCCTTCGGTCGGGTCCGTGACGCGCGAGAGAACCTTGAGCAAGGTGCTTTTACCGGCGCCGTTGCGCCCGATGATGCCAAGCGCCTGCCCCTGCCGGACGTCGAAAGTGATGTCCTTGAGCGCCCAGATGGTGTCCGCGGCTTTTCGGGAGCGCCCCTCGCGCGAGAAGCTTTGCCCGATGCGCTGCACCTGGTTGGTGATGAGGTCGCGCAGGGTATCCGCGCGCTGTTGCGCCGCGCCGATTTTGTAGCGCTTGGAAATGCCTTTTACCTGGATGGAATATTCAGAAGCGTTCATCAGACCACATCCGCGAAAGTTTTTTCCATGCGCCGGAAGAAGAACAAGCCGCTAATCAACAGCAGCACAACTGCCGCGCTGGAGATTGCGAGCGTAAAGTCCGGGGGCGTGCCGCCAAACAAAGCCCACCGAAAGCCCTGCACCACCCCCACCATCGGGTTGAGGCTGTAAAGACTGCGCAGCGTACCTTCCGGGATGGTGCTGATGGGGTAGACAATGGGCGAGGCGTACATCCAGATTTGCACCAGGAAAGGCACAATCTGTTGGACGTCGCGGTACTGCACGTTCAGCGCCGAGAGCCATAAACCTACCGCCAGCGCCGCCAGCACCGCCAAAAGCGTCAGCGGAATCAGCCAGAGCGCCTTCAGCGTGATGGGTAAACGAAATATCGCCATAGCGATAAAAAGCAGCGCCATTGAGATGGCATAGTCCACCAAGACCGCCAGAACGGAAGAAAGCGGGATGATTACCCGTGGAAAGTACACCTTGGTAATCAGGTTAGCGTTGCCCACCAGGCTAATGCTGGACTTTTGCAGAGAAAGCTGAAAAAGATGCCAGGGCAGCAGCGCCGCAAGCACAAACACTGGATAAGGCAGCCCGTCGGACTGAACCTTGAGCAGCACGCCAAAGACCACAGAAGTAATCGCGGTGGTGAGTACTGGTTGCAGCACCGCCCAGGCAATCCCCAAAGCCGCCTGTTTGTAACGCACTTTGATATCGCGCCAGGTTAAAAAGTAAATCAGCTCGCGGTAAAACCAGAGCTCTTTCAGGTCAATGCCCAGCCAGCCTTTCGCGGGTTTGAGCACCACCATCTTGGCAGAAGTCGGGATGTCGCTCACGCGGTTCAGCTCCTGTGCTCCTGGTACCAGGCGATTGTGCGGCGAAGACCTTCCTCAAAATTGGTTTTCGCGCTAAATCCAAAGTATTCGCGCGCGCGGGCGGTATCCAGCTTGCGGCGCGGCTGCCCGTTGGGTTTGCTGGTATCCCAGCGAATAGCGCCCGCGAAACCGGTCAGGCGTGCGATGAGCTCGGTCAGGTCCTTAATGCTGATTTCGAAGCTTGAGCCGATGTTGACCGGTTCGGCGCCGTTATAACGCTGCGTCGCCAGGGCGATGCCTTCCGCCGCGTCTTCAACGTAGATAAACTCGCGCGTGGGCGAGCCGTCGCCCCAGGCGATGATTTCGCTGGCGCCCTGCTCCTTGGCTTCAATGCATTTGCGGATGAGCGCCGGGATGACGTGCGAGCTGGCGGGGTTAAAGTTATCCCCCGGTCCGTAAAGGTTGACCGGCAGCAGGAAAATGGCGTTATAGCCGTACTGCTGGCGGTAGGCTTGCGCCTGGACAAGCAGCATTTTCTTAGCCAGTCCGTAAGGCGCGTTGGTCTCTTCGGGATAACCGTCCCACAAATGCTCTTCCTTGAAAGGGATGGGTGTGAACTTGGGATAGGCGCAAATGGTACCGATGGCCACAAACTTTTCCACGCCGCGCTGCCAAGCCTGGTGCATCAACTGCACGCCCATCATCAGGTTATCGTAGAAAAACTCGGCGGGCTTGGCCATATTTGCGCCAATGCCGCCTACATGCGCGGCCAGATGGATGATGATATCCGGCTGGGAGTCGCTCAGCATGCGCGCGATGTCTTCTGGCTTTACCAGGTCATATTCCTCAAACTTTGGGATGAATATTTCCCGCGCGCCTTTTTCCCGCAGGTTTTTAATCAAGTGCGTGCCCAAAAAACCCGCGCCGCCAGTGACGCAAATACGCTTTCCAGCAAGTTCAATTGCTTGGTCCATAATTACCTCGATATACGACTAATTGAGCGGGAGGGCTGATAGCCTCCGCTTGAGGAAAAATCAGTGCAAGTTTAATGCCCTGTATGGAAATTTCGGGAGCGCCTTCCTCATCAACTACCTCTACGCCGCGTTCAATGCAGGTCAGGCGGATTACCTCGGCAACTTCGCCATCTCCTTGAATGCGCACCTGAGACCAGCCGCTTTGCCGCAGTTCATCAAGGCATTTGTTGGAGCGTTCCCGCACGCGGCGGTACAGGTCAAAGGACGTGCGGATGTAATCAACGGTCAGGCTGGCACGCAATGCGATGCCCTCGGGCGTGATGATATAGCGCAATTTCTTGCGCTGGGCGCGTTTGACCTTGACATAGCCTTTGGATATCAGCCGTTTGAGGTACCAGTTGATGGTGCCAACGGCAACGCCCAGTTCATCCGCCAGACTGGCTTGCGAGATGTCGGGGTTTGCTTCGATTTGGGTCAGGAGATCCAGCGCGCGGGTGTTCTCTTCGGTGGACAGTTCGGCTTCCATATATTTCAGTTGTTGAATTATAGACGCTTATTGTGGGGCGTCAAGTCGCACGAGAGGGCTGGGGCTGGCCGCATAGGGATAGTAATAGTCTGGTCGCGCTCTAAAAGCTGCTGCGAAATTGTGGCAAGCGTGGGAGGCAAGCCCCTTATCTGCACAGCTGAGCTTTATTGCTGTTGCTGGAATACATTGCGCCTACGCCGGAAAAAGCAAGATCCGTCGCAGGCTCAGGATGACAGAGGATTTGGATGGATGCGTTCGGGTCGCCAGCAAGTTCGGATTTGTCTTTCCACAAGACAGCTATTTTTTGGCGGTGTGATAGACCTGTTCTACGCCCGAAAAATCAAGATCCTTCGCAAGCTCAGGATGACAGTGGATTTGGATGGATGCTAACGGGTTATTAGCGGGTTTGACCGTATTGTTTCCCCAAAAGAAAGTGGCCGTTTGAAAGGCGCTTTCTACGCCCCGTATAGAAACCTAACTCTGCTCGGCAGCTGTCCTAGCATTCCCTTTGCGCCGGAACAGCAGGTAAAGCCCCAGCAAGCAGCTCAGAAAAACCAACAGCACCAGCGGAACCACTTCCAGGCTAAAGCTCTGCGCAAGCACGCCAACCAGGCTGGTGAGCCCGGTGCCCCCCAGGCTGCCGGCGGCGGCCTGCATGCCAATGGTGTTATTGCTGTGCTCCTGCCCCACGCGCGCGGGCGTTCCGGACATTAATCCCGGAAAAACCGGCGCGAAAGCAAACCCGACCAGCGCCACTGCCGCCAGGTTCACCCAGGTTCCCAGGTTCAGCCCTAAGACCAAGGTCCCGGCCAACGCGGCCGCGATGCAGATAATTACCAGCTTTTGGATTTTGATTTTCCGCGTGAGCACGCCGGCCAAAACCCGGCCAAGCGTGAATGTAAACCAATAGCTGCCGGCGAAATAACCCGCCAGCTGCGGGTCAATGCCCCGGCCTTCGGTCAACAGCGAATAAACCCAGGTTCCCAGGGCTACTTCAGACCCCACGTAGAAAAAGAACAGCGCCATGCTTGCCCACACGCGCGGTTGGCGCAGGGTTTCCTTCAGGCTGGCGCTTGTCGCAGGAGCCTGGTCGACCGCCTCATCGAGTTCAGGTTTTTTCCAATTCCAGAGGGGCATGCTCAGCACAAAACTAAGCGCAAGCACTAACTGAAAGCCGCCCACCACCAGGTAGCCCGGGCGCCAGCTGCTGTAGCGCGCGAGCATGGCGGTCATAATGAGCGGGCCAGTAGTAACGCCGATACCGTAGCTGGCGTGCAGCCATTGCATCAGACCCGGACCAAAGTTGGCGGCAACATACGCGTTCAGACCGGAATCAATCGCGCCGGCCCCCAGCCCGGCGAACAGACCCAAGGCCACCATCATCCACCAGCGCGGCACCAGCGTGTATCCAATCAGACCCGCGCTGGTCACAATGCAGCTGATGATCAGAACGTTCCCAACACCCCAGCGCCGGGTCAGTTCCCCACTCAAAAAGCTGGAAGTCAGGTATCCCACCATCATGGTGAAAAGCAGCATGCCAATGACGTCAAGCGGCTGACCAAAGCCAGCCCGGATGGAAGGCCAGCCAACACCCAGCAAACCGTCCGGCATGCCCAGGGCGATGAACGCCAGGAATATCAGCAGAATCAATGCAATCGGACGGGTTTTAATCAGGTTTTTTATGCGGGCTTGAATCATTCCAGTTCTCCAAAAGCGCGGTCGGTCAATCTTACCTCAAGACTGGCGGATAAGAGACCCACTAGACACATCTCTGCGCCCGGGTAACTTCAGTTAGGCACGCCCTTGGCAGCCAGCCCCTATTTTTTTAGCAAAAATTCCGTGGATTCAGATGATTTTTTCAGTTCTGCCAGCGATATTCCGCAGAATTTCCAACTGCCCGACATGATAGCTGTGATGGAAGAGAAAGAACAACGCCCACCAGCCGCGGCGCTGCGCGTGATCCCCGAAGATGATGATTTCTTGATCAAAAGCCTCTTCACCTAATTCCGCCAGGCGTGTCTGCGCGGCGCTGTGCAGCATGTCCAGGGCTTCCAGCAGACCAGCGCGCCCCAACAACCCTGCTTCCGGTCCCAGGATAGGTTCTGAACCCCGCTGATAGCGACTCAAGTCAGGCAAATTCTCGGGCGGTAGCGCGTCCAGAACGCGCAGGATGGTAGCCAGGCCGTCCGCGATGTGACCCAGCACCCATTCCATGCAGTTCCCACCATTTAGAGGCTGAACCAGCAGCTCAGCATTGCTCAAGCCTTCGGTTTGCAGATGAATGATATCTTGCTCCCCCTCCAACATGCGGGCATACTCGCTAATCGTGATCATTTTCATCCTTTCAGGCAGCGCATGTTGCCTTCGTTATGCAAGCTTAGGCTCAATTCCCCACCAAAACCTGGCTTTCCTGCGCTTTCGCGCGGCGGGCAGCCAGCGCGAAGACCAGTGAAACCACGCAGAAACACGCGCTGACCAGATATATCGGCCTTCCGCCGAAGTTGTCGTACACCACGCCGCTCAGCGCGTTGCTGAGCATGTGGGAAATGCCGTTCAGGGTGATATTCACAAAGGTGACCGCGGCTGTGGTGTACTGCCGGGGCACGCGCAGATTAATCAGGTGAATGGTCGTGATCAGTCGCAGGGAAAAGCTGACCGCGGTCAGAATATTCAGGACGAACACCAGCCAGCCAAAAGGGAAAAACCAGACCAGCAGGCGGCGGGTCAGGTCAAAAATAAGGATGAAAAACACAAGCTGATGGACTTCCAGCTTCTGAATCCAGCGGTCGCCCAAGAGCATGATCGGGATTTCGGTAAAGCAGCTCAACGAGACCGCCGCGCCGATGATACTCTCCGTGAGCCCCAGGTCTTTCATAAAGATTGGCTCAAATGAGCGCACGCCGTCGCTGAGCGGGTCGGTCAGCGCAAGCGCGACCACGGTCAGCAAGAGGTAGCGGTCCTTGAATATCAGGTTGATAATACCTTTGAACCCCGCGGCGGCGCCCTGTTTCTGGTCAGCTTGCCCGTCGCGGAAAAAGTCCGCCGGCATCGTAAAAAGGATCAGGCCAATAGAGACCAGCATGAACGCCAGAAAGACCTGGTCATTAATCAGAATACCTTTCGTGCCGAAGAGCCAACCGCCAATCACCGCGGTGACGCCGAAACCAACCGAACCCCACATGCGTAATTTGCCAAAAGAAACCTTTCCGTTGGCAGCTCCGCCGGACGAAACCTGATAAGAAAGGTTTTCGGTGGCGGTGATGCTGGAGCTGGCCACAATGCGGTGGAGCACAAAAAGCACAAGCACGATGCCAAAGCCGCGCATGAAAGGTAGGAAGTAGAGCGTCAGGGTGAGCAGGAACAGGGAAAGCGCCAGGATAAGGCGTTTTCGGGAGCTGCGGTCAAAGAAAACTCCGTACTGCGTGGCCGTTAGGATGAGACCCAGAGAGCTGAAGGTTCCCAACGCGCCGACCTGAACGCCGCTAAACCCGATGGAGCGGAAGTGCAGGCTGAGAAAAGGCTGAATAATACCCATGCCGGCGAAAAAAATGAGGAAATACACGCTGAAAACAAGGATATTCCTGCGAAGCTGGGTCGTTTCGGAAGGCATGCTGCTCCAATCAAGACAGGAAGATAAATACCAAATATAACGTCAGAAAATTATATCATCCGGTATTAAAGAAGACCCACAAACAGCCCGGAAAGCGTTTCAGCGCGGCTTTTTCGCGCAAGTTAGCTCAGGTTTTGTATTAAAACTATGCTCAGTCTGGCAATCTACCCCGCTTCACGGTATAATTTATCAGATTAAGGACCAATTTCATCCGCGGGAGGAACTTATGAAAGCAATCGTAAAACAGCAGCAGCTGGCTCAGGCCGTTGGCGTCGTCGCCAGAGCCGTCACGTCCCGCAGCCCACTGCCTGTGCTGGCCAACATCCTCATCCAAACCGACAACGGTCGGCTGAAGCTCTCCGCCACCAACCTGGAACTGGGCATCAGCGCCTGGCTTGGCGCGAAGATTCAGGATGAAGGCAGCCTCACCGTTCCCGCCCGCACTTTTGCCGACCTGGTAGGCAATCTACCCAGCGACGACGTCACGCTCACGGCGGATTTGCGGACGCAATCCCTCAATGTACGCTGCGGCACGCTCAATACGGATATCAAAGGCATCAGCGCGGAAGAATTTCCGCCCATGTCCGCCGCGGATACGGGCACCAGCCTGCCGCTGAACATCACGAATTTCAAAGAAATGATTCAGAAAGTGGTTTTTGCCGCTTCTCATGACGAATCCCGCCCGAACCTGACTGGCGTGCACATGACTGTTGATGGCGATTACCTGGTGTTGGCGGCTACAGACGGCTACCGCATTTCCATTGCCAGCGCGATTTTGGCGCAGAAACCCGCCCAAAAGCTGGACGCGCTCATTCCCGCTCGCGCGCTGGCCGAACTTTCACGCGTGGCTGTGGACGGCGAGGAAATTTTGCAGATGAACTTCCCGGTTGGGCGCGGTCAGGTAGTTTTTCACCTCAAGGATGTGGAGTTAATTTCACAGTTGATCGAAGGGAACTTCCCGAACTATTCCGCCATCATTCCGCCTTCTTTCAAAACCCGCACGGTGCTGACCACCGCCGACCTGCTGAAAGCCTGCCGACAGACTGAAATCATCGCGCGCGAAGGCAATTTTATCGCCCGGCTGGATATCCA
>JAAZPN010000013.1 GCA_012797215.1 Chloroflexota bacterium
TCGCGATGACGAAAAAAGAGGGAGATCGCCACGCTGCGCTCGCGATGACGAAATTCACGGGCAGATCGCCACGCTGCGCTCGCGATGACGAAATTCACGGGCAGAGCGCCGCGCTGCGCTCGCGATGATGGGATTCACGTGGGGCCGCTTCAGAAGCTCGCGATGACGCTGCCTTCGCTGCGCCTCGCCCACATAAAAAAAGCAGCTCCGAAACCGGAGCTGCAGAGCTTGGCATAAGGAGTACTAATCGTCCTTCCGCAGCGGCTTTACCACCAATGGCTCATCATCCAACGGCAGGGGCTCCAGGTCGGGAGCTCCTTGCTCTTCTTCCGATTCCAGCTCAGGCTCCACTGCACGTTCTTGTTTTGCGCGGGCTAGCGGCTTGGTTCGCAAAGGTTTCTCATGAGCCTTTTCCATGCTTTCTTCGTCTTCCAGCAGTGTGCTTTCCTGGCGCATCAGCTCTTCATAAAAAGCGACCATGCGGCCGGCATTGGCGAAGGAAAGGCGTTCATCCACCGCGTGCATAGTCTGAATTTCTTCCTGAGTCAGGAAGAGCGGCGAGAAGCGCATAGCGTTCTGGCACACGTCTGCGTAATGGCGCGCGTCCGTGGCGCCTGTCATCATGAAGGGTACAACCAAGGCGCCGGGGAAGGTCGCGCGCACTAACTCTGCCAGGCGCTGATACTGCGGGGAATCCACGTCCGCGACAGGTGTTGGATTCCAGGCGTGGTCGCTTTCGAGGGTTTCACCGTGTACAGGCAGAACTTCGAGGGTCTCATCCCCCACCAGGTCGTTGACAGTTTCATAGACGTCGCGCAGCGATTCGCCGGGCATGATGCGGAAGTTCAGCAGGGCCTCCGCTTCAGCGGGCAGCACGTTCTCGGCGCTGCCGGCTTCGATGATGGTTGGCGCGCCGGTAGTGCGGGTGAGCGCGTTTGTAAGGGGAGTTTGCGCCAGTTTGCGCTTGAGCGCGCCGCCAAACAGCCAGGCGTTGGCGTACTGCATTCTTTGGAAGAAGGGCAGGGCTTTGCCGAGGTAGCTGGCGATAAAGCTCATCACGTCCAGCGTCTGCGGGAAGGGGTTGGATTCCAGCACGGCAATCGCGAGCGCGAGCGCGCCAATGGCGGTGTGCTTGGGTGGGGTGGAAGAGTGCCCACCTTTCACTTTTGTTTTCAACTTGAGCGAGAGGTAGCCTTTTTCGCTGATGCCAATCTGGCCAATGGGACTGTTGATGCCCAGGGCGCTGCCTTTGGTGACCACGCTGCCTTCGTCCAGCAAGAAAGCCAGGCGCACGCCGCGTTCCTGCAGCGTCCGCGCGATCACGCGCGCGCCTTCCAACCCAGAGACTTCTTCATCCGCGCCGAAAGCAAGGTAGATGGTGCGCCTGGGAGTAAAGCCGGCTTTTAGCAGGTTATTGGCTGCTTCACAGATTCCAATCAAGGTGCCTTTGCAGTCCAGCGTCCCGCGCCCCCACACGTATCCGTCCGCGAGTTCCCCTGCAAAGGGTGGATGCGTCCAGCCGGCCTCCGGGGATTCATCGGCGGGGACAACGTCCTGATGGGCGGCGAAGCAGATGGCATCCAGCCCGGGATCGGAACCATGCCAGGTGAAGAGCAGCGCGTGGTCATTGACTAACTCACATTCCAGCTTCTCGTGCAGCTGCGGATAGAGCGTGCGCAAAAGGTCGCGCAGGTCGCTGAAGGGTTTCGGATCGGTCAGGGCGGGGTCGCTGTGGGAGATGGTGCGGCACTGCACTGCCAGACCTACGCGCCGGGCGACCGCTTCGCCGTCAATGTCCATAAGCGCGAGCGGTTCCGCGGGCTCGCTTACCATTGGGAAGCTGAGCGTGCGAATGATGATGACGGCCAGGAGTATCAAGAGCAGAGCGCCGGCCGCGATGCCTGCAATCATAAGAGGGGTCATACGTACCTCCGGTGTGATTTGTTTTGGTGATGCGTTTGCTTTATTGTACCGGAAAATGGGGCCGAGGAAAAATGCGGGTTGGAGTGGATTTTGGTGAGTGGAGCAGTACAATGCCCGACCTGGAAAGGGCGGCTAATCAGGTGAATTTCTTTCACTGGATTTTGTTGTCATTCTGAACGAAGTGAAGAATCTATGCTTCAAACCGAAAGATCCTTCGCTATCGCTCAGGATGACAAACATTTGTGCAAGGAGTTGCCTTTGTTGGGTATGCGATGAACAATGTCCGTCCTCCAGAGCAGCGCAGCACCGCAGTGCTCGACCTGGAAAGGGCTGTTATTCGGGCAGGTATTTATTCCCGCACTTTTTGTCATTCTGAGCGAAGTGAAGAAACTATGCTTTTGTGTGAAGGATCCGTTTTACAGAATACAGGCAGATCCCACAAGGGGTGCTTCGCTATGCCACACCCCCTTCGCGTCAGGCCAGGTTTGGTGGCACGCACACAGCGGGGGTTCGCAATGACGAATATTGGGGGAGCAATGATGGATCGAGGTGTGGTGGTCTGGCTGAAATTGTTGATTGGGGGAAAAGCAGAAATGCTCAAAAGTAGAAACTCCGAAAATCTGTAGACTTAAAGGCAGATTGCCACACCCCCTTCGCGTCAGGCCAGGTTTGGTGGTACGCACATAGCGGGGGTTCGCAATGACGAATTGGGGGGGGTGCATTGTTGGACCTGGGGCCACCGCGAGGAGCGTAGCAAAAACAGTAGTCTGCCTGTAAAAATTGACTAGCAGAAAGGCAGATCCCACAAGGGGTGCTTCGCTATGCCACACCCCCTTCGCGTCAGGCCAGGTTTCGTGGCATGCACATAGCGGGGGTTCGCAATGACGAATTTTGGGGGAGCAATGATGAATCGAGGTATGGTGGTCTGGCTGAAATTGTTGATTGGGGGAAAAGCAGAAA
>JAAZPN010000110.1 GCA_012797215.1 Chloroflexota bacterium
GAGATCTGTCAGGCTTCCCCAGAGGCTAAGCTGGCGGGCGCGGCGAGACTGAAGTGGGAGAAAACACCCTCTACCGCCCTGCGGGCACCTTCCCCCAAGGGAAGGCTGTCATTGGCTTTCGCTGCGGGCTGCGCGCGCGCCGGAGGAAACGCCGGCGGGCGCGGCGAGATCTGTCAGGCTTCCCCAGAGGCTAAGCTGGCGGGCGCGGCGAGACTGAAGTGGGAGAAAATACCCTCTACCGCCCTGCGGGCACCTTCCCCCAAGGGAAGGCTGTCATTGGCTTCCGCTGCGGGCTGCGCGCGCGCCGGAGCAGAAACTGATGCGCTATGGCCCGACTTAGAAAGGGAAAGCCCGCGCGACTCTTGACAACAAAATATGTTATACTATGGGACGCTCTGGCAATAGCCAGGGACACTAATCACACACGCCACGGCATAGGCGCTCCCGCGTGCCCAAGAGGGTTCGGAGTAACCGCAAAGCCGGGCGGAGGCATAACGCAAAGGAGTATTTATGTCACCCGCTGTATCTATGAAAGCGCTCCTCGAGAGCGGCGTCCACTTCGGACATCGTACCAATAAATGGAATCCCAAAATGCGTCCGTACATCTTTACCGAACGCAACGGTATCCACATTATCGACCTGCAGCAAACTGTCAAACTGCTGGATGAAGCCTTCAACAAAGTGCGCGACGTTGTCGCCGCTGGCGGCACCATCCTGTTCGTCGGCACCAAGCGCCAGGCGCAGGAAACCATCCAGGAAGAAGCTGAACGCTGCGGCATGCCCTATGTCAATCAGCGCTGGCTGGGCGGCACCCTAACCAACTGGATAACTATCCAACAGCGTATCGTCGAGCTGACCCGCCTGGAAAAAATGGTGGAAAGCGGCGAAATCAATCAACTCACCAAAAAAGAAGGTCTGCTTATTCAGCGTGAAATCGCGCGTCTGGAAACCCGCCTCAGCGGCATCCGCAATATGAAACAACTGCCCAGCCTGGTTTTCATCGTGGATATCGAACGCGAAGAGACCGCGATGCGCGAAGCGTACATCCGCGAGATTCCGATTATCGCCATGGTGGACACCAACTGCAACCCCGGCATGATTGATTACGTCATTCCTTCCAACGATGACGCTATCCGCGCTATCAAACTCATCGTCGGCCGCATCGCTGACGCTTGTGAAGAAGGCCGCCTGATGCGCAAGGATGAGGAAGTTCAGGAAGAACTGCCCGAATCCCGCTCCGTTATTTCCCGCAAGATCGATGAAGACATCGAACTGGGTGATGACGAACTGCTCGGCGACGCTACCCGCGCCAAGATACCTGCCAAAGAAGAGACCGAAGCCGGCGATACCCCCGCTGAAGCCTAATTCGAAGACAGCGCAATATTCATCAGACGCGAGAAGGAATAAAAATGCAAATCACAATTGACATGATCAAAGAACTCCGTGAGAAGACCGGCTGTGGCATTATGGACTGCCGTTCCGCTCTGGAAAAAACCAACGGCGACATGGAACTAGCCATGGGCGAGCTGCGCGAAAAAGGCCTCAAAACCGCTGAAAAGCGCGCTGACCGCGTTGCTTCCGAAGGACGCCTGGAAGTTTACATCCACAGCGACGGCCGTCTGGTTGTGATGGTCGAACTGAACTGTGAAACCGATTTTGTCGCCAAGACCGCCTCCTTCCAGGAGTTAGCCCACGAAATCGCCCTGCAGATCGCCGCTGCTCAGCCTGAATATATCTCCGAAGCGGATATCCCCGCTGAGCTTATCGAAGCCGAAACCAAAGCCGTGGCTGATCGCGTGCGCGCTGAAGGCAAACCCGAAGCCATCATCCCCAAAATCGTGGATGGCTACATGAAAAAGTTCAAGGACGAGAAGGTCCTCCTGAACCAGAAATATATCCGCGATGAATCCAAGACGGTGGCGGACCTGATTACCGATAAAGTCAGCTCCCTGGGTGAAAACCTCATCGTCAGGCGCTTTGTGCGCGGGTCGCTGGGGGAAACAACCCAGCCTAAGGAACCCGCTGAATAGCAGCAAACCAGAGCCAACCAAAAGTTGGCTCTATTTTTAGCACGCAGGAGGCAGCATGACCGAGCAAAGCACGGCACCCAAATACAAGCGGATACTCCTTAAACTTTCCGGTGAGTCGCTGGCAGGCCCTTCCGGTTATGGAATTGACCCCAACGAAGCGGCGCATATCGCCAACCTGGTGAAGCGCGTGCACGCCTTGGGGGTGGACATAGCGATTGTGATTGGCGCTGGCAACCTTTGGCGTGGAGCCACTGGCGAGAATCGCGGCATGGACCGCGCGACCGCGGACTATATGGGTATGCTCGCCACAGTCATCAACGCGCTGGCCCTTATGGACGCGCTGGAGCGCATCGATGTTATCACCCGCGTACAGTCCGCCATTGAAATGCCCACCGTCGCTGAACCTGACATACGCCGGCGCGCCATCCGGCACCTGGAAAAAGGGCGCGTGGTCATCTTCGGCGGAGGCACGGGCAACCCCTTCTTCTCCACCGATACCGCCGCCGCGCTGCGCGCGACCGAGATTGCCGCCGATGTGGTCATCAAAGCCACCAAGGTGGACGGCGTGTACGACAGCGACCCCAAGACGCCCCCCGAGGCCGTGAAATTTGAAAGGCTCAGCTACATGGAAACGGTCAGCCGCCGACTGAGC
>JAAZPN010000111.1 GCA_012797215.1 Chloroflexota bacterium
CTTTCCGCGCTTGCCAAACCCTTTTTCTACTTCGCGAACAGTTGGGGCGCCGTAGCGTGGGTGCGCTGGGCAGACCGGGTCGGGAAAGGCATCCGTACCGCCCCGCGCGACGCGCTTGTCGCTGATAACGTCAAGCCTGAGCAGCGGGGTCTGGCATTCGGTCTTCACCGCGCGGCAGATACCGCTGGGGCATTGCTTGGCATCCTCATCGCGGCATTCATCGTTTGGAAGCTGCAGGCTGGCAGCTCGGCTCTCTCGGAGCAGACCTTCAGGACTGTGGTGCTGATCAGTCTTATCCCGGCCTTCCTGGCTGTGATTGTGTTGGCGGTAGGCACGAAAGAAGTCAGAGTTGGGAGCGAAGTCCGCAAGGTTCGCATATCTCTCAAAGGACTTGGCCGGAATTTTATAATTTTCCTGGTCATTGTGGGCATCTTTGACCTCGGGAACTCCTCGGATGCCTTCCTGGTGCTGCGGGCGCAGGAAAGGGGCATGAGCACTCTGAACATTCTCATCATGCTGGCTGCCTTCAACCTTATTTACACGCTGATTTCCACGCCGGCGGGCTCCCTCTCGGATAAACTGGGCAGACGCAAGCTCATCATTGGTGGTTGGATTGTCTACGCCCTGATTTATCTCGGTTTCGCGCTGGCGCGTTCGGCAGTACATGTCGGGCTGCTTTACGCGGCGTACGGGTTGTATTACGGGATGGCTTACGGCACCGCCAAAGCCATGGTCGCGGATTTGGTCCCGCCTGAAATGCGCGGAACTGCTTTTGGGACCTATAACGCCATCCTGGGAATTCTGGATTTTCCCGCATCCGTCATCGCGGGCCTGCTATGGAGCGGCGCTGGCACGTGGAAAGGTTTTGGACCATCCGCGCCGTTTTACTTTGGGGCGGGGATGGCGCTGCTGGCGGTGCTGCTTTTCATCTTCTGGAAACCGGAACCACTGCAGGTGGAACAAGTCGGCAGATAGTATTGAGCCGGGCGCAGCAAGCGCGGCGCGGTGCAGGGTGAGAAAACGCGCTAACCTGTGCAAAATGGGAATTGTAGCAAACGGACGCTGAGCTGATGAAAATTGGAATTGTGTCTTACCGCATGGAGTATTACATTAATCAGCGCCTGATGCTGGGCAAGCTGCCAGAGGCGGAGTACGTGCCTGCCAAAGACTGGTACGGCTTTGTCCGCCGACTGGCGAACAAACTGAACCATACGCTGGGCAAGCCGCTCATCCCGATTTTTAACCTGAACAACCAATTTGAAGATTTGGACCTCAACCGCGTTGACCTGCTGCACTTCTTCAACGGCATCAGCTACGGCCGCACGCCTTGGGTCACCTCCTTTGAAACCATCGTGCCGCGCTTCGCCCATTTGGTCATGCGGCACCAGGGTAAGGAAATCGGCCATACCGGTTTGGACGCGCTCACCCGGCGGGGCTTAGAAGCGTTGGCTGGCAGCGCCTGTCTGGCAATCCTGCCGCTTTCACAATCTGCCGCCCTGATGCAAAAGGATTTGTTAAAGAGTTATGCCGCGGAATATGCCCAACCAATTCTCGATAAGATGCGTGTGCTGCACCCCCCGCAGGAAGTGCTCGTGCCGGAGCTGCGCCCGCGCGCGTATTCCGCGCGAAACCCGATCAAGTTCATTCTGGTAGGCGCGGCGTTTTTCCGAAAAGGCGGAAGGGAGATTTTGGAGGTGTTTGAAAAGCTCATCCGCGTAGAAAAGCTGCCATTGCGTCTGATGATTGTCAGTTCCATGCGGATTGAAAATTACGCAGCCCGGGAAACAGAAGCGGATGCCGCCTGGGCTTTAGAGAAGATTGCAGCGAATTCTGATTGGATAAAATACTATCCAGAATTGCCAAACCCGGAAACATTAGCTCTCATGCGCCAGGCGGATGTGGGATTGCTTCCATCCTACGCGGATTCTTATGGTTTTTCAGTCCTGGAATTCCAGGCTTGCGGCTTGCCCGTGATTACTACGGATATTCGCGCTTTGCCAGAAATTAATAATTCCGCGGTAGGCTGGTTGATCAAGGTGCCGCGCAGCACGCTTGGAGAAGCGCTGTACGAAACAGCAGAGGAACGGAAGCAGTTGAGCAGCGCTATCAGCAATGGTTTAGAGCAAATCGTGCGTGGCATTGCGGCGGCGCCAGCGCAAATAGCGGTCAAAGGCGCGGCAGCACTGGAGCGTTTACGCAGAGAACATGACCCCGCTGTTTACGCGGACGTATTGCGGCAGGTGTACCTGCCTGCTCTGCGTAAAACCTAGATTGTCAGCAGAGCTTGAACGCGTGTTGAGTCCGCGCGCGTTTATGGATATAATTAAAGGAATAATCCGATATTCTTAGAGGAGCAGCCATGATCGTTACAACGAAAAAATTATTTGAGCATGCGTACGGAAAGTATGCTATCGGCGCGTATAACGTCAATAATCTCGAGCAAATTGATGGCCTTTTCAAGGGCAACCTTGAGTCGCAGGCACCATTTATTATTCAAATCAGCAAGGGTTCTCGTTCCTATACCAACAAGCTGTATCTTGAAGGCTTAATTCGCGCCGCGGATGCGGTTTACCCGGACGCTGTCTTCGCGGTCCACCTGGACCACGGTGACGAAGCCACCTGCTACGACTGCATTGAATCTGGCTTTTACAGCTCCGTCATGATTGACGCCAGCAGCAAACCTTATGAAGAAAACATCGCCATCACCAAGCGCGTGGTAGATGCCGCGCACGCCAAGGGTATTGTGGTGGAAGCCGAACTCGGTCAGCTGGGCGGCGTGGAAGAACATGTGGCGGTGGACGAAGCCAACGCCAAACTCACCGACCCCAACCAGGCGCGGGACTTTGTGGAACGCACCGGCTGCGACTCGCTCGCGGTTGCCATCGGCACCAGCCACGGCGCCTTTAAATTTAGCGGCTCTCAGTCCCTTCATTTTGATGTGCTGGCGAGAATTCAGGCTGAACTGCCCGGCTTCCCGCTGGTGATGCATGGCTCCAGCTCGGTTCCGCAAGATGAAGTGGCGCGCATTAACGCCGCTGGCGGCAAGCTTGCTGGCGCTAAGGGCGTTGACGCGGGTCAGTTCCGCAAGGCGGCCACCTGAGGCGTAACCAAGATTAACATCGACACAGACGGACGCTTGGTCTGGACGCGCGTGCACCGCGAATTTTTCCTTGAACACCCGGAGAAGTTTGACCTGCGCGACCCTGGGAAAATTTATATCGCGGAATACGCGAAGTTCATCGCGGCAAAGAACGACTATCTGGGAAGCGCTGGCCAGCTTCCGGACGTTCATAAGTTCCTGGGAGCATAAAGGACGCCATGCGACCAATCGAAATCCGACCAAACATCTATTGGGTTGGCGTCAACGACCGCTCCACAGAGCTCTTTGAGGGTCTGTGGCCCATCCTGAATCAGGGCGTTACCTACAATGCCTATCTGATTAAGGATGAGAAAAATGCGCTGATTGACCTTTCCAAAGAAGCTTTTACCGATGATTTTCTTGAGCAACTTGAAAGTCTGGTAGGGCTGGAAAATCTGGACTATGTGATTACCAATCACATGGAGCCGGACCATTCCGGCGCGCTGCTGCGTTTGCGTGAATGCGCGCCCAAGGCTAAATTCCTGGGCATGGGCAAGGCCGTGGCGATGATGAAAGACTTCTATAGCATTGTGGATAACGTGGAAGTGGTCAAGCACGAAC
>JAAZPN010000112.1 GCA_012797215.1 Chloroflexota bacterium
GGCGGATGGCAAGCTCCACTTCGGCGGGTCCTTCTTCCGAAAGCGCTTTTTCCAACCCGGCCAGCGAGGCGCAGGTGCCGGAGATGCGGCAGTCGCCGGTTTTTGGGTTTTCCTGGAAAGGCAGCCCGCGGGCAAAACTGCCGGGGAAGCGGCCGCGGTAGAACTCATTCAGAAACTGCCGGTGGTCGCTGCCGTTAATCCCCAGCCGGGCGGCATCCGCGTCGTCGAAGGTCCAGCCGATATCGTCGTGGCAGCGCACGTAATTGACCCAGGCGGTATGGGCATCAATAGCAAAGCGGCCGCGCAGCGCTTGGTGCAGCAAATCCACACTGCGCGTAGCCAAAGAGTTCCACAACAGCGCCATAACCAAGGGATTGTATGAGAGCTGGCATTCCCCGGGAGAAATGTAACGCACCACTTCGTCCGGGTGGACAATAGCCTCGGATTTGAACAACATCGAAGGGGTGGCAATGCGGGTGAGGGCGTTAAATCCCTGCAGGATGGTGTGTGCTTTGGGCAAGTTCTCGCAAGCGGTCCCGAGTTCCTTCCAAATAAACGCCACCGCGTCCAGCCGGAAAACTTCGATGCCCTGGTTCGCCAGGAAAAGCATCTCAGCCGCCATTTGGTTAAAGACATCCGGGTTGGCGTAGTCCAGATCCCATTGGTAGGAATGAAAAGTGGTCCAAACCCATTTATCAAGTTTCTCGAACCAGGTAAAAGCCCCAGGGTGTTCGTCCGGGAAGATTTCGCGCAGGTTGCGTTCGTATAAATCCGGGATTACGCGGTCGGGGTAAATGCCGTACATAGCCTCGTAGCGAGGTTCACCGGCTTTGGCGCGCTCTGCCCATTCGTGTTCGTTAGATGTGTGGTTAATAATCAGGTCAAGCACCAGGCTGATGCCTTCTTCCCGCAGCGCGCGGGAGAGTTCAGCCAATTTGGCCATGCTGCCCAAGGGAGGGTGCACTTCCCGGAAGCTGCTGACTGCATACCCGCCGTCGTTTTCGCCTTCTGGCATGCGGAAGAGCGGCATAAGGTGCAGGTAGGTAAGGCCCAGCTCTTTAAAATATGGAATCTTCGCGCGGATGCCGTCCAGGTCTCCGGCAAAAAGGTCCACATAGCAAACCCCGCCGACCATCGTATTGGATTGGAACCAGAGCGGATTGGCCTCGCGTTCCAGGTCTAGCGCGCGCAAATCTGCGGGGCGAGAGAAGGCTGCCTTGGCCAGCTCAACTAAGAGCGCTTCCAGGTGGTAAAAAAAGTCGTAACGCTCAGCATACAAGTGGTGATACAGACGGAATAAGGCCGGGAAGTGAGCATCCAGGCGTTCTGTAAGAACTTGCCAGGCCTGTGCGTCGGCCGCGATTTGTTCCGAGAAGGCAGTTCTCAGGCGCGGCAGGAGCTTTTCAAGGCTGCTGCTGGCTTCAGCATTCAGGTCGAGTTCCCCGTGGATCATATGCCCGCCTCGGCGGCGGCTTGCTGCGCCAAAGCGAATGCCCCGCACACCCCCGCGCGCGAACCCAGTCCGGGTGGAATAATGTAGCTGTCTATATGCTTGAGGATCGCATCCGACCCGACATAGTTGTTCAGGTATTGCAGAACCTTGGCGCGCACCAGCGGAAGAAGCGCGGGCTGCTGCGGCACGCCGCCGCCCAGGATGATGCGCTGTGGTGAAAAGCTGCAAATGAAGCCTTGCATGGCGCGCGCGATGTAATGCGCTTCCAAATCCCAGGCAGGATGCTCAGGCGGCAGGGTCTCCGCGCGCTGTCCCCAACGTTTTTCCATGGCCGGGCCGCTGGCCAGTCCTTCAAAGCAATCCCCATGGAAGGGGCAGCCGCCGGGGAAGGGGTCTTGCGCGTAGTCATGAGGGAGCGGAATGTGGCCCATTTCTGGATGGATGAGACCATGCAGCAGTTTGCCCTCCACCATCGCGCCGCCGCCCACGCCAGTGCCAATAGTGAAATAAAGGAAGGTTGAAAGACCCTGCGCCGCGCCCCAGCGCCATTCACCCAGGGCTGCGCCGTTCACATCGGTATCAAACGCGATAGGCAGCGCAAATTTTGAACGCAGCGCCCCGACCACATCCGCGCCAGCCCAGCCGGCTTTTGGGGTCGCCAGGATGCGGCCGTAGGTGGGGGAGCCGGGGTCCGGGTCCAGCGGGCCAAAACACGCGATACCCAGCCCGGAGAGGGGACCCAGCGCGCGGGTTTGCTCCTGAAAAAAGGCAATCA
>JAAZPN010000113.1 GCA_012797215.1 Chloroflexota bacterium
CCGGATACCGTCAGCGGCTTCCGGGCGTATTCGCGCTACGCGGCGCTGCCGCTGCAGGTGTTCAACCCTTATTCCTACACGCTCGAGACGCTGGTGCAGGCCGGCAAAAGCCAAATGAAAATCGCGCACATTCCGATTAAAACCAATCCAAACCTGCGCGAGTCGCGGCTGCATAAAGGCCTGCTGCACTTTATCTGGAAGCAGAGCGGCGTGATTGTGCGTTCGTATGTGCTTTACCAGCCGCTGCGCACCTTTGTATCGCTGGGCGCGGTTTTTCTAGCTGCCGGCCTGGCGCTGCTGCTGCGCTTTCTGATTTACTATTTCCTCACCGATACCGCCGGGCGGCTGCTGCAGTCGGTCTCTATTGGGGGCACGCTTACCATCGTCGGAATCATTCTCATCATCATCGGGTTCATTGGGGATTCCGTGCGCGCCAGCCGGCAGATATCCGAAGAGATTTTGATATCCCTGCGCGATAAAACGCGCCTGGGCGAGCTTGCCGCGGTGCGGGAATTTAACGGCCAGCCAGTCTTCACGCGAGCACATCCTTTCCCCGGAAACGAAACGTAGACCTCTGCTTTCCTCCTTCAACGGATTTTCAGGTTGTCGGAAATCAGCATAAATTTTTGGGGCGCGGCAGTCGGCTGGGAGCCTGGCGGCGTGTGATTTGTCGCTGCCGCTGAGGCAGCCCGAAACACCTTGCCAGGCGCCGCAAGAAAAACAGGGTCGAATCCTTGCTACTTGCCGATTTTAACGCTCCGCGAACCGTTTTTCCGCAAACGCGCGTCAGAATCCGCTGATTCCGCGCTGCGAACGGGGAAGTGCCGGGCAGCTTAAAAAAGGCTTAATTTTAAAAAATTGCTTATCGGCTGCCAAACTCCCTATGCTATACTTTGATAGCGGTGGACATACGCGGGAGGAATGCTCCACAATGAAACTAACGCTCTAAAGGACCAGCACGGCAATATGTCGTTTGTTCATCTTCACGTACACTCCTCATATTCAGTCCTGGACGGCTTTGGAAAACCCGCCGACCTGGTTGCCCGCGCGCGCGAGCTGGGCATGCCCGCGCTGGCGCTGACGGACCACGGCACCATGTTTGGAACGCTCGATTTCTTCAAGGCGGCTAACGCGGCCGGCATTAAGCCGATTATTGGCCTGGAAACCTATCTCGCCCCGCGCTCCCGCTTTGATAAGGATGTGAACAAGGATAAAAAACCCTTCCACCTTGTGCTGCTGGCCGAGAATATGCAGGGTTATAAGAACCTGCTGCAAATTGCCACCGCCAGCCAGCTGGAAGGTTTTTACTACCATCCCCGCATCGATAAAGAATTTCTCGCCGCGCACGCCGACGGCCTGATTGCCAGTTCTGCCTGCCTTTCCGGCGAACTCCCGCGCGCCTTTCTGGAGGGCGACCCCGAAAAGGCTGAACGCGCGCTGCGCTGGTACCTGGACCTTTTTGGACGGGACCGCTTTTTCCTTGAAATTCAGGACCACAACCTGCCGGAA
>JAAZPN010000114.1 GCA_012797215.1 Chloroflexota bacterium
ACGCGCGATATCGCCGAGAATTTCAACCGCATCTACGGCAAAACGCTGAAACTGCCGGAGGGCATTATCCCGGAGGACGTGCAGTCCGTGCCGGGCATTGACGGGCGCAAGATGAGCAAGAGCTACAACAACACTCTGCCAATTTTTGCCCCGGAAAAAGACCTGCGCAAGCAGATTATGCGCATCGTGACGGACAGCACCCCGCCGGAAGAGCCCAAGAATCCGGATACCTGCAACCTTTATCAAATCTACCGCCTGTTTGCCCCCGCGGAGCGGCTGGCGGAGGTGCGCGGCTTGTACCTCGGAGGCGGGCTGGCCTACGGCGCGCTCAAATCAGAGCTGGCAGAGCTGCTGCTGGCCTACTTCGCGGATGCCCGTGGCAAGTACAGCGCGCTCATCGCGGACCGAGCCTACCTGGACCAGGTTTTGGCGCAGGGCGCCCAAAAAGCGCGCGCCATTGCCGCGCCGGTGCTCAAGCGCATGCGCAAAGCAGTTGGGATTGACGCCTGAGGCTTGCCGCGGCAAGCAGAGCAGCGCACGAAAAAAATTCTCATAAGGAAAGCTATTTATGGAAAAAGAGCAGCGCATTAAGCAAACCAACCTATCAGTAAACCTCGGCCTGGGCGCGAATATCGTCCTTGCCCTGCTCAAATCCATCGTGGGTATCATCGGGAGCTCGCCGGCGCTGCTGGCAGACGGCATCAACTCCACCTCCGACGTGGTCTATTACCTGGTTGTTTCCATCTTTGTGCGCGCCGCGAACAAACCCGCCGACGATGAGCACCCCTATGGCCACACCCAGTATGAGAGCGTTGGCGCGCTGGTGGTTGGCGCTTTCGTGATTACCACCGCGCTCACCATCTTCTGGAATGCCATCGATACGCTCGTCCAGCTGCTGCGCGGCCAGAGTGAGTTTAGCGGCGGCAGCCCACTGGCATTGATTGTCGCGCTCGGCACCGTAATACTCAAGGTTGGGCTGTTTATTATCACCTCCCGCATAGGCAAACGCACCAATAACGACATGGTAATCGCGCTGGCGTCTGACCACCGCAACGATATTCTGGCGGCATCCGCGGCGACAATTGGGATTATTATGGGCAGGCTGGGCTATCTCTGGATGGACCCTGCCGCTGGCGCCCTGGTCGCGTTCTTCATCCTGCGCACCGGCATTTCGATTGTGCGTGAGGCCACCGACTCCCTGATGGACACGGTTCCGGGCAAGCCCCTCAACGACAAGGTCACAGCCCTGGCCGCCGCCGTCCCGGGCGTGCAGGAAGTGGACAGCGTCCTCGCGCACCGCTTTGGTCAGTACTACACCATCAACCTGAACATTAGCGTGAACGACCAAATCAGCGTGCACGATGGCGACCTGATTGCCAGCCAGGTGGAAAAAACCCTGCTGGCTAATCTGCCGGACGTTCGTAACGTGCATGTGCATTACCACCCCGGCAAACCGTACCGCGCCGAACTGTAAGCCTCTGGGCGCGGTTCTGCTCCCGCCGCGAACCGCCTGGTACCCGTCATCGCGAGCCATGCCATTCGTCATCGCGAGCCACGAAGCGATCTCCCACTATCATCTGTCATCCTGAGCGTCAGCGAAGGATCTCTCCTGATTATGTTCCTCATCGCAAGCCTTTCCGTCCGTCATCGCGAGGCACGAAGCGATCTCCCTCGTTTCGAATCGCAGAACGCGTCGCTTAAGCATTGCAGAACAAAGACCAAAGGCAGATTGCCACACCGTTTTGCCTGATAACCTGATGTGAACGGACAAGGATGTGGTGGCAAAACGGTTCGCAATGACGAATCATTTCTCACCCTGAACGTAGTGAAGGGTCTTTCTTTTTTCCTTTGTACGTCATCGCGAGGAACGAAGCGATCTCCCGCTTTATTTCGTCATCCTGAGCGTCAGAAAGGATCTTTCATGATTGTTTTCGTCATCGCGAGGAACGAAGCGATCTCCCACTATCATCTGTCATCCTGAGCTTTAGCAAAGGATCGTTCTTTTGTCTGTCATCCTGAGCGTCAGCGAAGGATCTTTCCTGATCATGTTTGTCAGCGCGTGGCACAAAGCAAAGGGTTCCCCCGCCCAGAACCCAAAGTCTCCCTGTCTGGGATATAATCCAGCAAAGGGCTCCCGTTTCTGCCCCGTTATCATCACCCCCAGGCCCATCCAGGAGGACGCATCATGATTGACAACTTTAGCTTCTACAACCCCACCAAAATCGTTTTTGGCACCGGCACCATCGCCAAACTCAACAAACTCGTTCCCCGCAAAGCCAAAGTCATGGTCCTTTACGGCGGCGGCTCCATCAAAAAGAACGGCGTCTACGACCAGGTGATGGCCGCGCTCAAAAAGCGCGAGGTGCTGGAATTCGGCGGCATCGAAGCCAACCCGGATTACGACACCCTCATGCGGGCGGTCAAAAAAATCCAGAAAAAAGGCGTAAACTTCCTGCTGGCAGTGGGCGGCGGCTCGGTCATCGATGGCGTCAAATTCATCGCGCTGGCTGCCCTCTACCCCGGAAAAGACCCCTGGGAAATCCTCTCCGGCGACGGCCTCTCGCAGGCCACGGAAGCCCTGCCCTTCGGCACCGTGCTCACCCTGCCCGCCACCGGCAGCGAAATGAACAACGGCGCGGTCATTTCCCGCCGCAGCATCCAGGAAAAGCTCTCCTTCGACAGCGACCTGGTCTTTCCGCGCTTTTCCATCCTGGACCCCGAAACGACCTACTCCCTGCCCCAAAAACAGGTGCGCAACGGGCTGGTGGATGCCTTCGTACACGTGCTCGAGCAGTACCTCACCTACCGGGTCGGCGCGCACGTGCAAGACCGGCAGTCCGAAGCCATCCTGATGGCCTTGATGGACATTGCCCCGACCGCGCTGCGCATGCCGCCCGACTACAACGCCCGTGCCAACTTTATGTGGGCTGCCACCTGCGCGCTCAACCACACCCTCAACCGCGGCGTCCCGCAGGACTGGGCCACCCACAACATCGGGCACGAGCTCACCGCGCTCTACGGCCTGGACCACGCCGAAACGTTGGCAGCTGTGCTGCCCTGGCTGCTGTGGGTCAAACGCAAGCAAAAGCAGGGCAAGCTGCTGCAGTACGGCTACCGCGTTTTGGATATCAAGACCCAGAAATACTCCGAGCGGATTGACCAGACCATCGAAGCCACCTCTGCCTTCTTCCACAGCCTGGGCATGCCCACCACCCTCACCGCGTACGGCATCGACCCCGAGGAAGCCGCCCAAAAGGTGCAGGCGCGCATGGAAGCCCACGGCTGGACCT
>JAAZPN010000115.1 GCA_012797215.1 Chloroflexota bacterium
AGGATGGATTTGCCCGCCTTGTAGTCGTGGATGAGGGGATAGATGAGCCCGGGCACCAGACCGAGCAGACCATTGCCAAGATCCCACCAGAACCAGAACCCGTAGCCGGAAAGCAGGTCTGCCAGAATATTGCCGACGAAGCCGGCGATGAAACCCACAATCGGGCCGAACGCGATGCCAAAGAACATCGGGATCACGACCGCGGGTCGGAAGGAGACATTACCAGCGCCAGGCAGCTGGATCATGTTGGTTGCGTACGCCAGAACGGCATACAAGGCCGCGCCAATGGCGGCATAAACAACTTGTTTCGTACCGAATTTCCACAAAGACTTCTTTTCTTGCATACAAAACCTCCTTAGATATGGATGATCCAATAAGACAAAACCATTTTACTCGATATAACGCGCCAGCGCTTCCGCGCGCTGAAATTTCCCAGTTTGCGGGAACATCCGGAAGTTCAGTTCCAGCAGACTGGTGGGCAGCAGCCGCCATTGAAGCAGCTGTTCTGTATCCTTCAGGACGTCCTGCGGCGCGCCGTCCGCGACAATCCGGCCGTCAAAGAGCACGATGATGCGGTTGGCGTACGTCAGGGCCAGGTCCAGGTCGTGCGTGATGAAGATGATGGAATCAAAGCCGGGCATTTGCAGGATTGCGTCCATAAAGGATTGGTAATTCCAGTAATCCTGTCCGGCAGTGGGTTCATCCATCATCAGAATGCGCGAGCGCATGGAAAGCACGGAGGCTATGCTGACCCGCTTTTGCTGCCCGAATGACAGCGCCAGGGGCGGCGTACCCAGTTCATCCTCGAGATGCACGGATTGGATTGCCCAGCGCACATTTTCCGCCGTGGTCTCCTTGGAGAAGCCCAGATTTTGTGGCCCAAACGAAAGCTCGTCCTGGACCGTTGCGGCAAAGAGCATTTGCGTCGGGCTTTGGAAGACGTAACCTACCGTCCTGGCGGCTTTTGCCACTGTTGTGGATTTGGAATCAACGCCTTCCAGCAAGACGCTGCCTCGGGTGGGCTTGAGCAAACCGAGTGCATGTTTTACGAGCGTGGTTTTCCCCGAACCGTTGTGTCCGAGAATGGCGATTACTTCCCCGGCGTGGATATTCAGGTTCACCCCATGCAGCACCTCAGGGAGGTCCTCATGGTAGCGAAAGCCGACATCCTGGAAGCAAACCAAGGGATTGGAATAATCCAATGGCGGCACGGCCGGTACAAAATCGGTTTCGGGTGCGTCTTTTGCCCGCGCGAGGATATCCTGCGCTGGCAGTTTTATCTTGTGGTAATCCACCACCTGGCTGAGACCAGCGGGTCCGCCTTGATAGGTGATCTCACCATCTTCCATATACACCACGCGCTCAGGATGGATTGCGAGCACATCCTCCACGCGGTGTTCGACAATCATGACCGCCAGGCCTTCGTCCGCCAGCTGCCGGAATGCCAAGAGCGCTTCCCGCGCGGAGGCGGGGTCCAGGCTGGCGAGCGGTTCATCCAGAAGTAGTATTTTGGGCTGCATGGCCAGCACGCCCGTGAGCGCTACCTTTTGCTTTTCGCCGCC
>JAAZPN010000116.1 GCA_012797215.1 Chloroflexota bacterium
GTAAAACACGCGGTCCAAGAGGGCGCACAGCGCTCCGTTTGGCCCCGCGAAGTAGACCGGCGAACCGATGACAACGCCGTCAGCTTTCAGTATTGCTTCGATCAACGAATTGCATAAATCATCTTTGTATATGCAGCGCTGAGTCTCCGCGCAATTGTCGCAGCCGAGGCAGCCGCGCACCTTCCCGGCTCCAATCTGGAAAATCGATGTCGTCACAGCATGTTTTTCTAGTACATCGCCGAGCAGCTTGAGGGATTTGTAAGTATTGCCATCTTTATGCGGGCTACCGTTGACCAATAATACGTTCATTTACTCTCCCTGAATAATTTCGCATTAACTTGCTTTGGATAGCACAGCTACCGTCTCAATATGGTAGGTCTGGGGGAACATGTCAAAGGCGCGCACGCTTTGGAGCGTGTAGCCGGCAGAACAGAAGTGTTTCAGGTCGCGCGCCAACGTGCTGGGGTCGCAGCTGACGTAAATAATCTGTGGGGGGGCAAGGTCCTGCAGGGCTTTGCGGGCAGCCGGCTGCAGCCCGGCGCGGGGCGGGTCCAGCAAAACCAGGTCGGGGGGTTTCAGGTCCGCAGCTAAGGCGGGCAGCACATCTTCCACCGCGCCTTCGTACAGACTGACATGCTCGCAGGCATCCAGGTTGGCGGCAAAGTCGTAGCAAGCGGAAGGGGAGCTCTCAATGGCAATTAATTCGCTGCATCTTTCTGCCAGAAAGGCGCTGAAGAATCCCGCGCCGCTGAAAAGCTCCACAATCCGCTGGTCTTCTCGTGTGGGAACAAGGCTGAGAACATACTCCAGCATTTTTTCAGCGACGTCCAGGTTTACCTGGAAAAAACTTTCCGGTGAAATCGTGAGTTGTTTGCCCAAAACCTCGTACATAAGTTGGTCCTGCCCGGCAAGCGTGACCGCTCGTCCGTCCGGTCCTTGGTACGCCACCGAGGCGGGCAAATCCATACTCATCTCTGGTCCGATATCCTCCAGGCCTTCGAACAGGATGAATTGCTCCCCCTGGCTGTCCTGACGCAGGGCGACGCGCCTGAGATTGGCTTCGGGGCTCAGGTCCAGCTGCAGGCGAAGCGCTTCCAGGTCCTGCAAGGGCAGGAAGCACTGCGAAATTGGGACCACTTGCTTCCCGGAGAGGTCCATGTATCCCGGCTGTCCAAGCGCGTCCAAGTGGAACTGAACGTGGTTGCGGTAATTCCAGATTTCCGGGCTGGGTGAGATGCCGCTGAGCGGAGGGTTGGTGATGCCGCCCAGACGCGTCAGTTGGTCCGCGAGAATCTGCAGTTTTAGTTCTGATTGAAGCGCGTAGGGCAAGTGCTGGTAGTGGCAGCCGCCGCACACGCCAAAATGCGGGCAGCGCGGAGCAACGCGCAGCGCGGATGGTTTCAGCAATTCTACAACCCGCCCGCGCGCGAAGTTTTTACTGTCTTCGGTAATCTCTACCAGAACTTCTTCGCCGGGCAGCGTGAAAGGGACAAAGACCGCGCGCCCATCGGCAAGCCTTCCCATGCCGTCGCCGCCGTATACGCATTTTTCGATGTGGATTTGTTCATTCATTGCTCAATTGTACCCGCGGCTTGTTAAGTAGGGATAAGTCAGTTATGTGCAATGTAAGGGTTTTTGAAGTTTCTTTGATTTAACGCCGTGCTGGTGTCCAGTAGGGTAAGGCGAGCTCGCAGACGAATTTTGGTTGAATTGGCCGGTGAGAAAGCCGCAATGGATGCCTTTTGGTGGGATGGAAATGCCCGAAACGACCACAAAAATGACCCGAAAGGTTATACTAAGGGTAAGCCGATTGGCGCTCAAAATAACGCTGCACGCAAACTAAAAGGAGAGTTGCTTAAGATGAAATACGGACGCGTTTACAATTTCTCTGCCGGCCCAAGCATGCTTCCGGAAGCAGTCCTGGAAGAAGTTCAGATTGAACTCCTCAACTACCAGGGCTCCGGAATGAGCGTGATGGAAATGAGCCACCGCAGCAAGGTCTTTGAGGATATCTTGCACGAAGCCGAAAAGGACCTGCGGGAATTGATGAATATCCCGGATAATTATAAAGTTCTGTTCATCCAGGGCGGTGGGACGCTTCAATTTGCCATGGTCCCGATGAATCTGATGAAGAACGGCGTGGCGGATTACGTCAACACCGGAGCCTGGTCCAAAAAAGCTATTTCGGAAGCCAAAAAGTTTGGCAAGGTTAACATCATCGCTAGCAGCGAAGACAGGAATTTTAC
>JAAZPN010000117.1 GCA_012797215.1 Chloroflexota bacterium
TTGCTGAATTGCGAGACCTGGTCGGAGCTCATTCCTTCCTCACTTCTGCTAAGCCGTCGGAGTGGTTACCCTTATCTTATCATAGTTACAGGCTGCCTTGACTGCAAACGGATTCCCCGGCCGGGTTTGCAGGGAACCATAAGAAGAGTGCGATCCACCGAGCATTTAGGAGGGCAAGCGCTTGCGGGAAAAAGTACGCGTAATCAGACTGCTGATGCCTTCGGTGATTGAACTGCGCAGCGCTTTCTGAATTTCGGCAAAGAAGGTTTCCAACAGCAGCTTCAGATGCGCCTGCGTCTCGGGCTCCAACTGTTTGAAAGTTGAAATCATTGCCTTGGCGTTCGTGAGTTTGTCCTGGGTGAACTCTTTCACCGTCCGCGCTCCGGTTGCTTCCAGAATGGTAAAGAGCGCTTCAATAAACTCCGACCGCTCCTCATTGGGAACTGTTTCCATCCACGCGCGCAGAGCGTTGTTGAATTTAATACTGGTAGCAGAAAGTCCATCCTCGTAGACAAAGTTGGTGCCAACCACTTCCCAGGAGAAAGCGTTGTGCTGCATGATGCCGCTTTCATTACTGTCCACCACCTGATAATGACCGCTTTGGTTTAGCAGCATGCCAACCACAGAGGACTGCGGCAGGAAGTTGATAATTTTGTCAGTGACGCGCTGGTAGCCAGGGCTTTCAATCACGGAGCGTTGAAAACCAGGTCCGTCGTTGTTGTACATTAATAGAATGCTGGGCTGCATTTCAGCCGGAATATTTGCCGCGGCAAACACAGCCAGGTTTCCACCCTTGGAATGACCGCCCAGGTAAAAAACTCCCGGCAGGTGCGACATCACCAATTCAAGATACTCGACAGCGCTGCGTTGGGCTGGGACTACCTCGCGAAAACTCATTTCCAGGTCTTCTTTCCAGCCAATCAGCGTGTCGTCGGTGCCGCTAAATGCGACAAAATGGGTGTTTTCATCCGTGGAAAAAACAAGCGCGGAAAACTGCTCGGCTTCATCAAAAGACACCCGGTTCACGTAATGAGAGAGACGCACCCCCTGATAACGCTCGGATTGCGCGCATTTTTCCAGCAGCAGCGGCAAACGCGAAAAGAACGTGCTGGTGATGGGAGCGGTGATTTGGTCGGGCATTTGTTTGATCGCTTCGGAGGCGTCCGCCAGTGAAACAGAACCAAATTCGTCGATGGATGGAACAGCGCCAGCAAAATCCATGTAAGCCAGCACCGAGAACACCAGGTTATCCACCTCGTTAATCGGGTCCCTATGGAACTCCAGGTCTCCGCGCCAGTCAAGATAATCCAGAATGTTTGGCATAAGTGCTCCGCTTTGATATTAAATTGTACCGGATTGCGCCGCCAGAGTCTACAAAAAACTCCCCGCATCCCAAAAGTAGATAGCCCAGCCGACTAATTGGAATGACGATTAATGTCCATTAATTAGAGACCTTGACTAATTAGATATTTGGCTAATAATATAGATTATTATCTCTTATTCGAGGACTGTGATGGTATCTGCTGTGCAATCTCGCTTAAATTGGGACCTGAGCACGGGGTATGACTTTTTTATTAGTCAGATCGCGATGTATCAGCCAGACCGGGTTGGGCTGCGGGCTTCCTGGGCAGCAGGCGTGCGCTCGCGGCTCTCGGCGGAAGACCGCCAGATGTTGGAAACATTCTGGCAAATCGATTTTTTGCCTATTAATTTCGTTTTTTCGGCTGAAGCTCCCAAGGATACCGCGGCAATACTCAACGCTTTGGAACGCTTGCCAGCGGCAAAACGTCTGGAAGCGCTAACAGAGCGATACGAAACCCCCATAGAAGTCCAAGAGATTCTTTGCGCCAGCTCGCCCCGCGCGCGTTGGACGCAAGCGGAGAAAGAAACTATCAGCAAGTATTATGCGGAACACCATCGCGAGATGACCCCAACTTTGTTGGATCTGGTTTACAACAATTGGGCTCACCGCGATGAATTTGGCCAGAAGCACCTTCACGCCCTCAAAGCGTACGCGGAATCTTTCTTTTATGAAGAAGAACAGCGCATCCTGCCAGCGCTCCGAGCGGGACTTTCTCACGCGCAAATGCGAGCTGGCACGCTCCCGCTGCCGGCTATGTTGGAGGAGCTTTCCTCTGGCGTGCGCTGGGCGGAAATTAGCGCTGCCCGAAGACTGTATCTCGCTCCTTCGTTCTGGGGCGCGCCTTTCCTTTTTACTGAACCTTTGGACAACAGCGCGTTCCTGGTGATTTTTGGAGCCCGACCGGATGACATGGCCTTAATCCCGGGGGATATTGTGCCGGATAATCTCTTGCGCGGGCTGAAAGCGCTGGCGGACCCCACCCGCTTGCGGATTTTGCGCACGCTGGCTCAATCTCCGCAAAACGCGGCGCATCTTTCACGCGTACTGCGTCTGCGTCCGCCGACAGTAAACCACCATCTGATGGAACTGCGTATGGCTGGCATGGTGCACGTCATCATTTCTGCTGAAGGCGACCGTTTTTATGCCACCCGATTTAAGGGCTTTGAAAGCACCCAAGACCTGTTGACTCGCTTTGTAAGCGAAGAATAACGTGATCCGTTCAAAAGTGGCCGCCAGAAAGCGGATAGGCTCGGTTTTAAAAACCTATCTTGCGCGCGTGCAGGCTTTCAGCCCCAACGCGCGTAAGTATCTGATTGGCATCATGATTTACGGCGCCGCGACGGGGGTATATCAGCTCCTCTTTAATTTTTTTATTCTGAGCCTTGGGTATAACGAGGCGGTGCTCGGAAACCTGGTCACTGCCCGCAGCGCGACGGCGTTGATTGTTGCCCTGCCAGTAGGTTACCTGGCAGACCGCATTGGGCGCAAACTGGCGCTCATCATCGGGCAGGGCGCGGTTGGCGCGGCAATCCTGATGATGGTGCTGTTTCCATCCTTGCCTATGTTTCTGGCTATGAATATTGTGATTGGTTTTTCACAGTCGTTAGCCGCCGTCGCGATGGGACCTTTCTTAATGGAGAACAGCGGCGATGTGGAACGCACCTACCTGTTCAGCTTCAGTTCAGGGCTGCGCATGACCGCTGTCTCGATTGGCGAATGGGTGGGTGGTTTTCTGCCAACCTGGATTGCGCGCAGCAGCGGCGCGCTCCCCACCAGCGCTTCCGCTTACAGCGGCGCCCTGGCGTTTGTTTCAGTCGGCGTGGCGCTTTCACTGATTCCGGGATTTCTGATCCGACAGCAAAAGCAAACCCGCGCCGAGCGGGCGACTTTTGCGCCGCTTTCGTATATGCGGCGAAGACCGGGTGAACTGACCCGCCTGATTCTGCCCCTGCTGCTGACTTCGGTCGGTGCCGGGATGATTATGCCCTTCATGAACGTGTTTTTCCGAAATGTTCACAGGCTTTCGGATGCCTCTATTGGGATTTTGTTCGCATGGGGTTCTTTGGCCATGGGCATAGGTTTGCTCTTGGCGCCCGCTTTAGCAGAGCGCTTTGGGAAAATCCGCGTGGTGGTGGCAACACAGGGTTTATCCATCCCATTCCTGGCGCTGCTTGGATTTTCACCGTGGTTGGCGGTTGCGGCGGTAGCGTATTATGTGCGCCTGGTTCTGATGAACATGAGCGGCCCTGTCTATACCACGTTCACGATGGAACAGGTGGACCCGGAATCGCGCGCGATGGTTGCCAGTCTTTCCACCATGGCCAGCAATTTTGGCTGGGCCTTTAGCCCCACATTAAGTGGATATTTCCAGGTGCGTTATGGTTTTGGTCCTTCCTTCGCCATCACGATTCTGTTTTATATCGTTTCAGTTGTGATGTATTATGTCTGGTTTTGGGGAAAAAGAAAACCGAATGCCGACCAAAAAGAAGCAATTATTCAAACGGTAATCCATCAATAGATTAAGGGTCGCGCCTGATTTCCGAGGCGGGGTCGCGATTCGCGCTTGAGACAACAGTTTGCCCGCCGCGAATTAGCCAACCGCTGTAACTGGATGTTCCGGCGTAAGCCTGCCAACCATCCAGCACCAGCGGCAGCGCCCCTTCGGCAGCAATCCACTCGCCGTTGTATTTGCGGGCAAGGTGCAGGTGCGTTCCGGTGGACACGCCTCCCTCGCAGGAAGGGTGCCCGAGCGGAGTATCGGCTTCCACCCATGTGCCCAGCGGGACCCTGTCCTGGGTTGCCAGGTGCAGATACAAGAGCACCCAACCGGTTCCCTCATCCCCGTCTCCATCCAGGTCCAGCGCAACGGCGCCGCGCTGGCTGCGCACCACCATGCCGCTGGCGGCTGCTGTAACCCACACTTGGGTATCGTAACAGCCGCGCTGACCTGTGCGCGGGGCAAAGTCCAGAGCGCCGCGTGGGGTGCCAGCCTGCCAGGTGATATGCGGCCCGGAGGTGAGACCCCAGGTGAGACCAGGTAAGAACGGCAGGCTCAGCGCTGGTTGGCTGATGCCGGCTGGGAGCAGCGCGCCCTGCTGCGCGGAACGCGCCCAGGGGTCACCCCAAAGGCGGGCATACTGCGCAAGGAAACCCTGTGGACCGTACAAGGCGTCGTAAAAAAAGTCGGGGGTGTAAAGGGCGGCGAACAAGTTTTGGATGCCGACGCTGCCAGCGTTCAATGAAGGATGCAGCGGGGCTTCGCTGTCGTCCCTGAAGCTGAGGTGGTCTAATTTTGCCTGGCGCCAACCGTAGTAACCTTGCCCGAGCACGCGCGCTGTAACCGTCAGCTCATCAAACAAGCCCGCGACCTTTGGCGCGTGATAGCCAATTGGGTACTGGTTTTCTTCAGGGTCCAGCGGGAAACCAAACAACCATCCGGAACGGAACTCTACCAATGCAAGCAGCAAGCGCGGGTTGATAGAGTTTTCCACCGCGACCAGTTGGATAATTTCCGCGGCGGACAGGCGTTTGCCGGCAATGTATTGATAATAGCCAGCCAGGTAGCCCCCGCCCTGGTCTATCCAGCCCTGCAAGTCCAGACTGCCGCAGCCAGGAGAAAACAGTATTTCAGCGTCTGGCAGGGCGGGCTGAGGGTAGGGTGGGTCCGCTGGAAAGCGGTCAGGAATTAGAATTGGCGTGCCCGGCGGGAGCAGGTCCTGCTCATTCAGGCTGAATGGCTGCTGGAGTTCGGATGCGCGCGCTAAAAAATGACTGGCAACGGCCGCCAGGGTATCCCCGGATTGAGAGTAATAAAGCCGCATGCCCTCCGGAACAGGGATATCCAACGTTGCGGTGGGGGTATAGACAGGGATTGCCGGGGCGGGAGCCAGCGTCAGTGCCTGGGGAGGCGGGGTTAGGTATGGGACGGGGCTAGACCAGAAAAGCGGGGTAGGGCTGGGGTAGATGGCTGCCAATTGGGTTTGGTGAGCGGAAATTTGGGTGGCAGTGGCGGAATTAAGCGGCGAGGCGGGCAGGTTGCAGGCTGAGGCAAGGCTCAGCGCTGCCAGCGTGAGCACAAGCACGGCGCGCCGAAAGCAAAAAACGCGCTCAGGCTTGGGGATTAATTCGGAATTCGTGGATGCCATCCGCGTATGACCAGAAATGACCGCACTGAGGGCAGGTTTGGGATTTGCTTACTTCAGGCAGCGCGCCGCCGCAGGCTGGGCAGGCAAAAAAACTGCCTGGCGCGGGCTGCGCGGAAGCGCCTGCCGCCCTGGCACGCGTCCAAACGCTGGGAGAATACTGGGCAAGCGCGCCTGTCCACTGCAGCGCGGAATCCAGCCCAACCAAAACGTTAAGCGGAATATGCTTTTTGAGCCAGGCAACGCGAAACTGGGATACATTCAACTGCTTTTCAACAGCAAAGCAACTTTCCTTCAGCAGATGCCCGATAGTCTTGGGGTGAAAATCGAAATTGAGCGCGACAAACTCTACTTGTTCCAGAGCAAATGGATTCCACTTTTGCCTGCCGAGGAGATAGCGCAGAATAGACTTCAGGTTGCGTTTGTTGGCGAATTCCAGTAAAAACTGCGCGTTTTCAGCGAGCACGCGCCGCACGCTCGCAAGCGCAAGGCCGGGCTGCGCCATGTGGTGCAGCGTGCGAATCATGGTGGCGCCGTCAAACAATCCGTCGACGAATGGGAGCTTATAGATATCCGCGGCAACGAACAGATAGCGGGGGTCCTCGCCCAGACGTTCCCGGGCTTGCAGCAGCTGCGTGCGCGAATAATCCAGCAAGACGACGCGTTCAAAGCCAGAATAGCGCGGTGTGTTGCGCCCGGCTCCGGCGCCCAGTTCCAGCAGCAGCTTGCCCGGCTCAGACAGCAGGCGCTTGAGGGCGATTTGTTCGACCGCGTCTTCATAGCGGCGTTCGCCTGAATCCCAAAAGGTGCGCTGATAGTCAGAACCTTCGTAGGAACAAATAGGTGGGGTTTCGGTAGATTTTGTGTTCATTGTGAATTAAAAGCGTACGGGCAGGTTTGCCGGCAACACCCGAAGCGACCTCCTTACCGCTGCTTCCTCTCGGACCTGACGGGGTTCGCAGGGCTCCGCCGCGCCGGTCCCGCCCGGACGCCAAATAAGCATAACCGAGACGAGCGGGGCTGTCAACTTAAGGGGGCTTTGTGCATGCCCGGAAGGCTGAAACAGCTGGGAAAGCCAAGGCTCATTCCAGAGGCTGGCTGCAATGCTGGCGGTAACCACAGGCCCGGCAGCGGGAAGCTTGCGCGTGGGAGCGGTCTGGTCCGTCCGGGCAGTTTTCCACCGCGCGGATGTTAGTGAGGAGGGTGAGCAAGCTTTCTTCCAGCGCGGGCGTGTAATCGACCTGGAAAGTGCGGTCGCGGTAACGCAGCAGGCCGTAGGGCGGACGCTGGTTCGTTTCGCGTTCCAAAAGCAGGCAGTAGGCTGCCAACTGCATCACATGGCTGTCGTAAGGTTCGGCTGGGGCGGGCGCGCTCTTCACTTCCACGGGCACGCGCACTCCCTTGCCAATGTCCACGGCGTAATCTGGTTTGCCAGTCAGGCGCAGTTCGGGGTCAAAGAGCGGGGCGGGCAGTTTTTGCCAGGCGTCCGTGTCCGCGTAGACAATTCTGCCTGTGGGCAGGCCGGTCTGCCGGCGCTTGCGAGCGGATAAAAAAAACAGCAGAGCTGCCGCGAAAATCAGCAGGCCTATCCAAAGCCAGTCTGTCACCGCGTCACCTTCAGGATGAAGAGCGCGAACGCCAGAATAAGCGCGAAAAGGGCTGCCGCGCGCAACAAAAGCGTCAGCAGCACGCCGCGAGCGTGCTGCTGATGAAAGTTCGTGCCAGTCTTAAGTTCCGCCTGGTTTTCAGACGGGACGCCCTGGCGCTGGTACCACCAGGCACGGGCGCAGTACAGGTAACTGCCTAATTCCGAGGCGCGCAAGACGCGCATCAGTCAATTTCACCATTCAGCTGTTCAGAAAGCCGGGTGAGCGCCTGTTCCAGCTCGTTCTGCCTGAAGCTGAGCGTAATATCCGCGCGGGTGCGTTCAATAATGCCGCGCGCCAGGTCCGTACGGCGGCGCAGGCCTTCGGTAATCGCGTCGGGGTAATCCATCGTGACCAGTTGGGTGAAAATGTCGTCCATCCACATCAGCAGGCGTTCCACCTCGCTGGAGTAACCCGGGCGCAGCAGGTCCAGGCAGCGCCGGCGCAGTTCGCCCAGCGTCTCCGCCAGCCCCGCCAGGTACGCGGGGTATTCAGCATTCAAATCTTCGGGGGCGGGCAGCGGGTGATTGAGAATCAGCGCGACTGTCAATTCGGCTTCCACAAATTCCTTGAGGGCGTCTTGCGTGTAGCCTGCGAAATACAGGTCGGGGTCATCTTTCAAGCCTTCGCGCAGTTCGCGCGCCAGGTCCCGCGCGCTTTGCAGTTCCCGTTCTGCTTCAGCTTCATCTTCGCGGTGAATAGCGCGGATAGCAAGCGAGGCATGGCGGGTCAGTTGGCGCGCCTGGGCCAGCGCGGCGTCGCGCCGGGCGGTTTTGCGGTCGAATTCCAGTCGGATCTGGTCGGAAATATTGTCCAGGTCGCTCATCTCAGCTGCCTTCTGGTGGGGGATTTTTGGCCAGCCCAAACAGGTCGTCCGCCAGGGAATGCGGCGGGCTGGGAAGGCGGATTTCGCCAAAGCTGGTCTCGTAGCGGTGAACATTCTCGTTCAGAACCTGCTGCAGCAGCTTAGCTCCCAGTGGGGAGAGGATCACGCGTGCGTCTACCACCGGCGATTCTTTGCCTGGCAGAACAGCGGAAAAATCCAGAATGAATTCACCCGGCGTATGCGCGGCGCGAACGACGTTCGCGAAGAGCGGTTTCAGGTCATCTGGCAGGCGCAGGCTGAGAGGTTTAATATCCGGCATGCGCGCTCCTAGAATGGTACGTCGTCATCCCCGGGCGCGTCTTCTTCAAAACCGCCGTCTTCAGAGCGGTTGGAGCTGAGGAAGCGCACGCTCTGGGCAGTCACTTCGTAGCTGGCGCCCCAGCTGCCGTCCTTCTTTTGGTAAACCTTGGGGCCGCCATTGGTATCGGGGTTCAGGCGCCCTTCCACTAAAACCTTGGAACCTTTTTTGAGGTACTGATTGCAAGATTCGGCCTGAGCGCCAAACACGGTGATGCGAAACCAGGTCGTCTCTTCTCTTTCCTTATACTTACGGCTGGTGGCGATGCTAAAAGAGGTCACCGGTTTGCCGTCCGCGGTGAAGCGCATCTCAGGGTCTCTTCCGAGGTTGCCAATCAGAATTAATTTTTGGTACATGGGGGTGTTCCTTTCTTGTTCGTAGGCGTGTGTGTGGTATGTGTCTTTAGCTTGCAGGAACGTTTATTTTCCTTATACTTCTATTTTACTGCATAATCCGCGCGGCGCCCCCTTATTGGAACCAGACAGCCCTCACCAAGCGCTGCTGTACCAGCGCAGATATTCTGGCAGATGCTGCGCCCAATAATCCGAGGTGTGCTCGCCTTCCATCAGGATAAAGAGGTGCGGGATGCTCTCGTGGTTCAGCTGGCGGCTGAGGAACTGCGCGGAATCCTGGTCTTCGTCCGCGCTGCCAGCGTCCATATAGAGAGCCGGCCGCTCCGATGCGCCGAGCGCGTTAATTTTGCTGACCCAGGAGTTGATTTCCTCCCCACTCATGGACAGGCTGTGCAAA
>JAAZPN010000014.1 GCA_012797215.1 Chloroflexota bacterium
ACATAATTTATGAGGCATCGTTCTTTTGTAAAGTTACATTAATATTGAGGCAATGCGCGCAACGTCTCTGCCGGCCGAAATACAGTATAATTTTTAGTCTGTAAATCCTTCATACGGAGTTCTTTATGCCTTTAACCGGTAATCAAATTCGGCAGTCTTTCATCGACTTTTTCGTGGCGCGCGGACACACTCACGTCCCCAGCGCTTCGCTCGTCCCCGGTGGAGATTCCACCCTGCTTTTCACCAACGCGGGCATGGTGCAGTTCAAAGACGTCTTTCTGGGCACGGACAGCCGCCCCTACAGCCGCGCTGTAGACTCGCAGAAGTGCATGCGCGTCTCCGGGAAGCACAATGACCTGGACCAGGTCGGACGGGACGATACCCACCATACTTTCTTTGAAATGCTTGGCAACTGGTCCTTTGGGGATTACTACAAAAAGGATGCTCTGGCATGGTCCTGGGAACTGCTGACAGAAGTCTGGGGTCTGGATAAAAGCCGCCTGTGGGCGACTACTTTCAAGGATGAATACGGCCAGATTCCGGATGACGACGAAGCCGCGCAAATCTGGCTAAGTCAGCCGGGATTTGACCCAACGCACCTGGTTTTTTCCGGACGCAAGGATAATTTCTGGGAGATGGCGGAGACTGGTCCCTGCGGACCCTGCAGCGAAATCCATTACGATTTTGGTCCTGAGGCTTGCTCCAAGAAGGACGACCCAGAGCACGTCTGCGACGTCAACGCCGGCTGCGGCCGCTGGACGGAAATCTGGAATAATGTTTTTATCCAGTACAACCGACTTTCTCCAACCGAGCTCGCGCCGCTGCCTAAAAAGCATGTGGATACCGGCATGGGTTTTGAACGTATTGTCTCAATTATTCAAGGGGTGCGCGGCAATTACGCCACAGATTTGCTTTCTCCGCTTTTGGACGAAGTGCAGCTGCTGACCGGACAGACCGACACGCAGCGCGCTGAGAATCTCACGCCCTACCGCGTCATCGCGGACCATGTGCGCGCGGCTGCATTCCTGATTGCTGACGGCGTCATCCCGGGCAACCTGGGTCGCAACTATATCTGCCGGATGATTATCCGCCGCGCGGCGCGCTTCGCGCGAAAGCTGGACCTGACGGAGCCTTTTATGGCGAAGGTCGCCGCACGCGCGGTCAGTATTTACCAGGATGCCTACCCCGAAGTCAAACGCAGCGAGAACCTCATCATGGACACGCTGACGCGTGAGGAGCAGCGCTTTGCCGAAACACTGGATGCGGGATTTGCAGAACTCAACCGCGTGATTGCCGGAATGCGCTTGCGAGGAGAAAATGAATTAGGTGGAAAGGCAGCTTTTGACCTCTACGCGACATTAGGCTTTCCGTTAGAAATCACCCGCGACATCCTGGGCGAAGAGGGTTTGGGTGTGGACGAACAAGGCTTCTTTGAGAGCATGGAAGCGCACCGCGTTGCCAGCGGCGCTGGCAAGGCTTTTGGAGCGATGGGCGGGCAGGACGTCGAAAACTACACCCAGGTGCTGCAGAGTCTTGTCAGGCAGCACGCGCTAACGGAATCCGGCAGCGCGTACGACCCTTATGACCGCTATGTTGTCAAATCCGCGCTTCTCGCGCTATTCCAGAATGCGCAGCCAATTCAGCAGGCGCAGGCTGGCGATGATATCGAAGTTTTGCTGGGGGATACCAGCTTCTACATCGAATCCGGCGGTCAGGTCTCTGATACTGGCAAATTAGTTTCCGACCCGCCTGGGAGTTGGGAGGTGGAAGTTTCGGAAGATCGCAAACCTGCCGCCGGCGTGATTGTGCACGTTGGCCGCGTGGTCTTTGGACTGCCAACGGTGGGAGACAAGGCCGAAGCCCGGGTGGATGCCCAACGGCGAAAGGCTACCATGCGCAACCACACCGCCACGCATTTATTGCACGCCGAACTGCGCAAAGTGCTCAGCGATCAGGTACGCCAGGCGGGCTCGCTGGTCGCTCCCGACAGGCTGCGTTTCGACTTCAATTATCCCAGCGCGATCAGCCACGAACAGCTTCTGCGCATCGAACAGGGTGTGAACGAGGCCGTCCTCGGCGAGTACGATTTGAACATTACCGTTAAACCGCTGGACAAGGCGATTAACGAAGGCGCAATGGCGCTCTTCGGGGAGAAATACGGCCAGGAAGTCCGCACAATCAAGATTGGCGACGAGGAAACAATTTCCTACGAGCTGTGCGGG